>JBAXOO010000018.1:0-11006 GCA_037133235.1 Cyanobium sp. ELA507 | reverse complement strand
GCCAAGCCAGGAGCACCGGTCTCACGGTCGCGATGGCAAAAGCTCTGTAGACAGGGTGTCAGAAACTCGTGTAGCCTCCTGACACACCAGGACATAACAGGATCGATCCATTCGTCATGGCTGTTCCGAGCGAGAAGACTGTTCCGAGCGAGAAGACCGTGCTGAGCGAGCAGATCCTTGAAGCGGCAGGCAAGTGCCCTGAGGGATTCCTGCTGGCTGCCAAGCAGTTCCTGGCGCTGGGCACGCGCGATGCGGTGGACCAGGCTCTGCGGCGCCTGGCGGCCCGGGGCAAGCTCGTGAAGATCACCCGCGGCCGTTACGCCTTGCCCGTTTGCAGTCGCTTTGGCACCAGACCGCCGGCGCCGGAGGCGGTGATGGGCTGGCTCAACCAGGAGGGCGTTCAGCAGTTGGTGAGCAGTGGTGCCGCCGCGGCTAATGCCCTTGGCCTCACCACCCAGATGCCCGTACAGCAGATCTATCTGTCCCGCAGCCGGAGCCAGAAGCGCTATGTCTTCGGCAAGCAGCAGGTCACCATCCGCACGGCAGCCGCCTGGAACTTCCTGCTGGCCGATCGCCCTGCCGGCCAGGCGATCCGTGCCCTGAACTGGCTCGGCCCTGATCAGGCCTCAGCAGTTCTGCCGAAGCTCCGAACCGTGCTGCCTCCTGAAGAGTGGGAAGCCCTGCTCTCCGTCAGCGCTGAGCTGCCCTTGTGGCTGGCGGAGCTGCTCAGTGAACAAGATCAGGGACCGCTGGAGGTTCGTGGCTGAGTCCTGGTTCGCTCTTTCCGCAGAGGATCAGAAGGAAGCCCTGGCGGTGGCTGCTGCCGAATCCGGTTGGCCGGCCTTTCTGCTTGAGAAGGACATCTGGGTGGTCTGGGCCCTGCAGATCCTTGGCACAGATCAGCAACTCCTGCAGAGCCTCACCTTCAAGGGCGGCACCTCGCTCTCCAAGGCCCATGGGTTGATTGACCGCTTCTCGGAGGACGTCGACCTCACCGTCAACATTCAGCATCTCTGGCCGGATGTCGACCTGGCGCCGGCAGTCAACCCGAGCCAGGCCGAAAGGCGCCGTAAGGCCGCTGACAGCAAGCTCAAGCAATGGGTCAGCGAGATCCCCATGCCATTGCTTCAAGGGGCTGTCTCGGCCGCAGGAATCCCGGTGAAGCTGACGCTCAAAGCGGCGGAACCAAGGCGCCGGCAGCCACCCACCATCGTTCTCCACTACCCACCGCTGATCCCGGCGCCTGAGGGCACCTACGGCTACGTGCGGCCCACGGTGCTGCTGGAGTTCGGTGCCCATTCCACCGGCGAACCGCATGGGCCGGTGCCCATCACCTGCGAGGCAGCGACCCACCTGGTCATGCTCGATTTCCCGACTGCCAGGCCACTGGTGATGGACCCGAAGCGCACGTTCCTGGAGAAGGCCGCGGCGATCCATGTCTCCTGCCGGAGAGGCCGTTGGGGCAGCGGTGAGGGCGACCGCTATTCACGCCATTGGTATGACCTCGATCGCCTTGCCCGTGCTGGCATCGCTGAGGCGGCTGTTCGAGACCGCACCCTGGCCGCAGAGGTGGCTCAGCACAGGGAGGACTTCTGGCGAGCCATGGATGCTGATGAGCAACCCATCGACTACCTCCATGCTCTCATCGGCAACCTGCAGCTGGTGCCGACCGATGCCGCCCGGCAGGCCCTGGAGTCGGACTACACCGCCATGGCTGACTCAGGGATGCTGCGCGGTGAGTTCCCGAACTTCCCGGAGCTGCTGGCGCGGATCAGCCAGCTGGAGGAGCAGTGCAATGCCATCGCGCGGTCCCTCGCCTGAGCAGCCGCGGCCATTCCGATCCGGACCGATTCGGGGCGCTTGATTTTGCGCTAGCTAGCGCAAAACTGGACGAGCCCCTGGGGCGGGGCCGTCGCTTGCCTCAGTTTCGCGCTTGATTTTGCGCTTTTTGGCCCCGCCGGGCTTGCTAGCGACACCCTGACCGACAAAAAAGACCCCTTGCGGCGCAAGGAGTCTGACAGGATGGAGCCAAGCGGATTCGAACCGCTGACCCCCTGCATGCCATGCAGGTGCTCTACCAGCTGAGCTATGGCCCCGTGGGATGCGTGCGACATCCGGAATGCTGGTGGGGTTGCCGGGAGGTAACCCGCCATTCCGACTGGCCCGAAGACCTTGCCTGGCGCTGCGTGAGCTTACAACGCGGCCGGACGGGGCGGACCCTTGGCTCGTGGGGCTGTCAGACCTGGCGCCAGACCGCCACCAGGCGGCCCTGCACCATCACCTCCTGGGCGGGCAGCACGATCGGGGCATAGGCCGGGTTGGCGGCCTCCAGGCGCACTTCGCCACCGCTGCGGTGGAAGTGTTTGAGGGTGGTGCCACTGCCGGGCACAAGGGCGGACACGATGGTGCCGTTGCGCAGGCGGGCGGGGTCGGCCACCGGTTCCATCAGCACCACGTCGCCATCGGCAATGTGGGCCTCCACCATCGAATCACCATTCACGGTGAGGGCGAAGAGCCCGCGGGTGTCGAGCACCGGCGCGAGGTCCAGGTGCTCCTGCACGTCGTCGAAGGTTTCGATCAGGCCGCCGGCCGCGACCGCACCAAGCACTGGAATCCCCATCGCCCGCGCACCCAGCAGTTGCAGGGTGCGGGCCTGGCCCTCCTGCCAGGTGATCCAGCCCTTCTGCTGCAGGTGCCGCAGCCGGCTCTGGATCGGTGCCGGCGACCGCAGCCCCATGGCCTCCATCATCTGGCGGATCGAGGGGCTGTGGCGGTGTTGGTGGATGTAGCCGTTGAGCCAGTCGTAGAGCTCCTGCTGGGCGCTGGTGAGGGACTCGGGGCTGGTGCCGGACGACGGGGCGAACACGAGCAGTACGAATGAACCACCCCTGTTCTGCCAGGTTGCGGCGCTTTTGTCCAGGTTTCTTGCGAGCCGAGTCCATGGGTGTGCCGCCGAAAGCTCGGCCTGAGGGGCATCGGGCTTGGTGATGGGCCGCTTGGAGTGGCCACCCCATGGTGCGATTCAGAGGCCGCCCAACAGGGTGGCCAGCAAGGCCTGCTGGGCGTGCAGGCGGTTTTCGGCCTGGTCGAAGACCCGGCTGGCGCTGCCTTCGATCACGCCGGCGCTGATTTCCTCGCCCCGGTGGGCCGGCAGGCAGTGGAGCACGATCGCGCGCGGATCGGCTTCGCTAAGCAAGGCTTCATCGAGGCACCAGCCGCTGAAGGCCCGCTCCCTTTCGGCTTGTTCTTCTTCCTGGCCCATGGAGGCCCACACATCGGTGTAAAGCGCATGGGCGCCGCGCGTGGCCTCTAGCGGATCGTGCACAACGCTGATCCTGGAGCCGCCGGTTGCCAGGGCCCGGGCCCGCTCCAGCACGGCGGGATCGGGTGCAAAGCCTTCGGGGCAACCGATGCGCACATTCACCCCCAGCAGGGCGCCGCACAGCATCAGGGAGTGGGCCACATTGTTGCCGTCACCCACGTAGGCGAGGGTCAGGCCGGCCAAGTCGGCCGGGCTGCTGCCGAAGGCTTCTTGCAGGGTGAGGTAATCGGCCAGGGCTTGGCAGGGGTGTTCCAGGTCGGTGAGGGCATTGATGACCGGGATCGTGGCCCAGTGGGCATAGGCCTCCAGGTCGTCCTGGGCGAAGGTGCGGATCGCCAGGGCGTCGCAGTAGCGGCTCAGCACCCGGGCTGTGTCGGCCACCGGTTCGCCGCGCCCCACCTGGGTCACGGTGGGCAGCAGGTCGATGGTCTGGCCGCCCAGGCGCGCCATGGCCACGGTGAAGCTCACCCGGGTGCGGGTGGAGGCCTTGCTGAAGATCAGGCCCAGCACCTTGCCGCCTAGGTCAATGCGGCGCCGTCCGGCCTTCAGGTCGGATGCCAACTCCAGCAGGGCGCTGGTTTGGGCAGGGCTCAGGTCGGCGGAGGAGAGAAGATCCCCGCCGGCCAGCCCCTCCAGGGGTGTCTGGGCGCCGGCTGCCGAGGGGGTGGAAGGCGTGGCGGGCATGAGCCCATCCCAAAGAACCCTTATCCGGGATCGGGTACCCCCCCGTCAAGGGGGGCTGAAGGATTCGTGTCCAGGCGCGAGGCTGCCGCTGCAGACCACCGCAGCATCAGGCCGCCACCAGCTGCAGGGCCGCCTCGGCGGGCAGGGTGCTGCTGGCCAGCAGATCCTTGAGCTCGTCGCCTTCAATCACCTCTTTTTCGAGGATCCGCTGGGAGATCGAATCAAGCAGCTCCCGGTTGTGGCGCAGGATCGCCTGGGCCCGGTCGTGGGCCCGGTCCACCAAGCCCCGCACCTCCCGGTCGATGGCCTGGGCGGTGGAATCGCTCACCGAGCGGCGGGGATTGTTGCCACCCCCCAGGAAGCGGCCGCCACCTTGCTTGTCGTAGGCAAGGGGGCCGAGGGTGTCGCTCATGCCGTAGGTGCCCACCATCTGTTCTGCGATGTCGGTGGCGCGCTGCAGGTCGTTGGCGGCGCCGGTGGTGACCTCGCCAAACACAATCTCCTCGGCGCTGCGGCCCCCCAGCAGGGTGGCGATCTGGCCCTCGAGATCTTCCTTGGAGTTGAGGAAGCGCTCCTCGGTGGGGAGCTGCAGGGTGTAGCCCAAGGCGCTCATGCCGCGGGGCACGATCGAAATCTTGGCCACCTTGCTGCCGCCCGGCATCAGGTGGCCCACGATCGCGTGGCCCACCTCGTGGAAGGCAACAACCTTCTTCTCATCAGCCTGCAGCACCCGGCTCTTCTTCTCCAGGCCTGCCACCACGCGCTCAATGGCTTCATTGAGATCGCCCTGCTCCACGGTGGTGCGTTTGGCACGGGCGGCCAGCAGGGCGGATTCGTTGACCAGGTTGGCTAGGTCGGCACCGGCGAAACCACTGGTGGCCTGGGCGATCTTGTCGAGATCGACCGATTCGGCCAGCTTCACTTTGTTGGCGTAGATGCCAAGGATGGTGCGGCGTCCGGAAAGATCCGGCCGATCCACCAGCACCTGTCGGTCGAAGCGGCCAGGCCGCAGCAGGGCCGCATCCAGCACCTCGGGTTGGTTGGTGGCTGCCAGCACGATCACCGGCTTGTCCTTGGAGGCGAAGCCATCCATCTCGGTGAGCAACTGATTAAGGGTCTGCTCGCGTTCGTCGTTGCCGCCTATCATCCCCATCGAGCCAGGACGGCTCTTGCCGATGGCATCAAGTTCGTCGATGAAAATGATGCAGGGGGCTTTCTTCTTGGCCTCTTCAAACAAATCACGCACCCGAGCCGCACCGGCACCGACAAACAATTCGACGAATTCCGAACCACTGATGATGAAGAACGGAACCCCCGCCTCCCCAGCCACAGCCTTGGAAAGGAGTGTTTTGCCCGTGCCGGGGGGGCCGACCAAAAGCACGCCCTTCGGGATGCGAGCCCCAATGGCGGCGTAGCGCTCGGGGGTTTTGAGGAAGTCGACGATCTCGGTGAGTTCGGTTTTGGCCTCATCCACGCCGGCCACATCGGCAAAGGTGACCCGCGACTCCTCATCGGGCACGTAGACCTTGGCCTTGCTCTTCGTGAAACTCAGGGCCCCCTGAGCGCCGCCCATGCCGCTGCGGCGGGCAAAGAATTGCAGCACCCCGATGAAGATCAGCGGCGGCACCACCCAACTCAGCAGGGTGGTGAAGAAGCTGGGCTTGCGGGGTGGTGCCGCCGCAAACTCCACACCATGCTGCTCGAGCCGCTGGGGCAGCTCCATGTCGAAGATTGGGGTGGTGGCCAGCACGGTGGGGGCCCCCTCGGCCGGAGGCTTGATCAGCTCGTAGCGGATCTGGTCGGAGGTGATGAAGGCCCGTTTGACGTTGTCGGCGTTGACCTGGTTAATGAACAGCGAGTAGGGCACCCGCGGCACCTGGCTGGCCTGGTTTGGCAGGAAGTTGCTGAACAGCAGCAGCACACCGAGGCCGATCAGCACCAGGTTGATCAGGCCGAAGCGCCGACTGGGGCGGTTGTCGTCCTGGCGGATGGCCATGCGGCTCAGGGGGGAAGTGGGGCCAGGCTAGGCGCGTGGGCCACCCGTGGGATCGCTTGCTGGGTGGGAGAACCGTATGGGAGCCGGTTCGCGCCATTGCCGCAACCCTCGATTCTTGATTGGTCGCGTCCTTCCCCCCTCCTGCCCGATGTGCGGCCGCTTCGCCCTCACCACTGGTCTCGATGCCCTGCTGTCCCGGCTGCAGGGGCCCATGCCCACTGGTCTGGCAGAGCACTACGCCCCCCGACCGCAGGTGCGCCCGGGCGAGCCGGTGCTGTTGCAGCGCCAGGAACATGGCCGTCTGGCGGTGGGGTTGGCCCTCTGGGGCCTGGTGCCGGAGTGGTCGAAGGATCCGCTGGGCCGGAGCCGGCCGATCAACGCCCGTTGCGAGACGGTGGCGGAGAAGCCCTTCTTTCGCGGACCCTGGCGGCACCGTCGCGCCCTGCTGCCGGCCAATGGCTTCTACGAGTGGCAAAACCGCACCGATCCGGCCACGGGCAAGGCCTGGAAGCAACCCTGGCTGTTCCGCCGCCGCGATGGTGCCCCCTTCTGGCTCGGCGGCCTGTGGGACCGCTGGTGCGGCCCCGATGGCGGTGAACTCGAGAGCTGCGTGGTCCTGACCACCGCCCCCAACGACCTGCTCCGCCGCGTGCACGACCGCATGCCGGTGGTGATCCCCGGTGGGTTGGAGGAGGCCTGGCTGGGGGCCACAGACGGACCGGGCCTGCGGGCCCTGGAGCCGCTGATGGGGCCCTGGGATCCGGCCGCCTGGGTGGCGGTGAAGGTGGAGATGGGCACTCTGAGGCCCGATGTCCCGAAGGGAGGTGGAGATTCCCTGATAGGCGGGTGCAGCGCTCCCGCCGACCTGGAGCCATCACCGCCTGCCCTGCCGGCCGTGGCCTCCCAGGTTCGCGACCGTGGAGCAGACGTCGGCTCGGTTCAGCTGGATCTGCTGGATGGTTCCGTTGGTTGAGGTTGTGCTTGTCGTCACCCCATCGACCCTGCAGCCTCCTGCCGCCGCCATCAGGCCCGGCGCCCTTGCGACCGACGCCACCCCGGTTCACCGGCTAGCTAGGACAGGATTGATCGCCGGATCCGTGATGACCCTGAACCAACTCGATGCCTTCTTGGCCCACGCCGAGGGGAACCCTGAGCTGGCGCGACGGTTGCATGACCCTGCCGATCCGCTGGATCTAGAGGCCTTTTTGGCCCTGGCCCGGGAGTCCGGTTTCAGCGTGGAGGAGGCCGATATCTTCGCCGCCCAGCTCCGGGCGGAGGAGAGCCTCAGTGATGCCGAGTTGCAGCGGCGGGCGGGGGAGGAGGCGCGCCGACTGCGCCATTTCATTCCAGGCTGATCAACGTGGCCTTCTTCCCCGATCCTGGGCAGGCTTCACCAGGGATGCCAGACGCTTCGGAAGCCGTTCATCGATTGCCTCCGGATGGGCCCGAGCAGGTGGCGGACTATCCCCGTCCGCCGGTCCTGGTGCCCTGTGCCCGGCACGTCCGGGTCGAGGTGTTCGGCCGCCTGCTCTGCGAGACCCACCGCTCCCTGCGGGTGCTGGAGACCTTTCACCCACCCACCTTTTATTTGCCGCCGGAGAGCCTGGACAGCTCCCTGCTGGAGCCGGCCAGTGGCCGCAGCTTCTGTGAGTGGAAGGGCCTGGCCCGCTACTGGGATCTGGTCAGCGGCGCTGGGTCGCCTCAGGAGCGGCGTTTGCGGCGGGCGGTGTGGCAATACCCCGACCCCACGGCGCCTTTTCGTGACCTCGCCGGTTGGTACGCCCTGTATCCAGGGTTGATGGATGGTTGCTGGTTGGATGGCGAGCGCGTGTTGCCCCAACCCGGTGGCTTCTATGGCGGCTGGATCAGCTCCGATGTGATCGGCCCCTTTAAGGGGGATCCCCTCCATCCAGAGTTGGTCTGATGAGCTGGGTGCTGCGGTTCAGAGGGTTCGGGCCAGATAACTCTCGATCACTTCGCTGGACACCTTGATGTGTTGGTCGGGCCCGCTGGAGGGGCAAAGGGCGTGCAGGTAGTCGAGATCGTTAATCATCGCGAGCTGGAAGAAGTCGGGGCGCACACCATGGCCCTCCTGGAAGAGTTCCAGCACACTGCCCCGCCGGGAGTGCAGCAGGTTGGTGAGGCTGGCACCATGGGGCGCCACGATGTGGGTGGCGTCGCGGAATAGGGCGATTTGTTCGCTCACCGAGAGTTTTTCGGACTGCACCGCGACAAAGCCGTGGGGTTCGAGCATGGCCAGCACTTCCGCTTCGTTGGCCACCTGGCGGGTCGGAACACCTTTGCGCGAGAGGTAGATCCGAGGCGGCAGGGCGAAGGGGCTGGCTGGGGTGGCTTGGCTCAGGCGTGCGGCCAGCTGCTGGAGCGCCCAGGGGGAGGTGGCATCGAAGGGGGCGTCGCCGAGGCGCTGCCAGCGGTGGGCCACATAGGCAATCAACCGCTCGATCGCCAGACCACCCCGCCCGACCGGGCGATCGGCAATCTGGCGCTGGCTTTCGATTCCCAGCATGGCTAGGGATTCGCCCTGCCAGCGGTTGAGGCTGGCCGGCACAATCACCCGGGTGATCTCGCCACTTCGCCGGCTGTGATCATCGGCCGCGATCAGGCGGGGCAGGCCATCCAAAAACCAATGGAAGTAACTGTTGGTCCATTGCCGGCTGTCGACCAGGGAGCAGACGGCCCCGCTGAGCCTTTCCTGGGCTGGAAGAAGGGAGCGCAGTTGCAGGGAGCGCCGCAACGCTGGTTCGAGCTCCTTGAGATGGAGGGTTTCCTCCACGATCGCTCGGTTGCGGCCCACCCCCACCAGGTTGGGGCTCACCAGGCGGGCGCCTGGCTCCACCACATAGGCCTGGGGATCGAGTTGGATCGGCTGGAGGAAATCGGCGATGCGGCCGAGGGGTTGGTGCCAGGGGTTGGACAGCCGGTAGTGGCAGCTCTGGCGGCCGTGCAGTTCAACCTTCATGGCGTGGTTGATGGCCCCACCATGGGCGGCCCGGCTGGGGACGACCCTGTGGCCCCCGATTCCGTCGTCTCTGTTGGATCAGACTGGATCAGTCGCCAGAGCAGATCGCCTCCCAGGCTGGAGCGTTGCTGCTCTCTCCAGGGCAGGACCTGATCCATCCCCACCAGACCCAGCTCCCCCACCGGGGTGCGCGCGGGTAGCCCCCCCAGCAGCTTCGGGGCAATCACCACCGCCAGCTCCTGAACGCAGCCCTGGCGCAGGGCTGATGCCGCCAGCTCCGGGCCGCATTCCCACAGCACCTGGTTGGCGCCCCGAGCGGATAGGGCCTCCAGCAGGGCGGCTGGTTCGCAGGCTGGCAGCTCCAGCCGCTCGACGCCGAGGCGATCGAGGCTGCGACGGCCTTCCTCCGGGGTGGCGTCCCCGTGGCGTTTGGCCAGGGGGGCTTCTGGGCCGTGGGCCACCAGGGTGGCTGCGGCTTTCTGATCCCAGAGCCGGGCTGCTTCCGGGAGATCGAGGCTGCGGCTCAGCACCACCCGCAGGGGCTCGGGCTGGCGGCGGCCGCGGCTGGTGAGCAGGGGGTCATCGGCGCGGAGGGTGCCACCGCCCACGATCACGGCATCGCAGCCGGCCCTCAGCTGATGCACCCAGGCCCGGGCTTCGGGGCCGCTGATCCACTGGCTCTGGCCGTTGGGCAGGGCGGTGCGGCCATCAAGGCTCACGGCCCACTTCAGGATCCCCAGGGGCCGCCCGGTGCGGACGCGGTGCACGAAAGCCCGGTTGAGCTGAAGTGCTTCCTGCTCCGCCACCCCCTCGATCACCTCCAGCCCTGCCGCCCGAAGCCGGCTGATGCCTCCACCGGCCACCCGGGGGTCGGGGTCCGCCATGGCCACCACCACCCGGGTGATCCCAGCCTTGATCACCGCGTCGCAGCAGGGCGGGGTGCGGCCCTGGTGGCAGCAGGGCTCGAGAGTCACGATCAGGGTGCCTCCCCGGGCTCGTTCACCTGCCTGGGCCAGCGTTCCGACCTCGGCATGGGGTTCTCCGGCGCGGGCGTGGAACCCTTCCCCGACGAGATGGCCTTCGCGATCCAGCACAACAGCTCCGACCAGGGGGTTGGGGCTGGTGCGGCCCTCCCCCAGGGCGGCCAGGGCCAGGGCCCGCCGCATCAAGGGCAGCCAGGGGGCGGCGCCTGCGGGGTCCGGAAGGTTCACCCCTTGTCCTCCGCCCCATCCCAGAGCGGCAGGCTTCGCCATTCCTTCACCACATAGGGCGGCACCGGCAGTTCGGTGAAAACCCCGGGCAGCTCCAGCCGCAGGGGGCGGTTGTTCTCCAGGTCCGCCAGCAGGGGGGTGAGGTCGAACTCTGCGGCGGCGGCGCGACCGTCGCCGGCCAGTTTCGGGCTGCTCAAGGTGGTGTCGGCCAGCTCCCAGAGGCGCCGGCCACTGGTCACCAGCAGGGGGGTGGGGTGATCCAGCCGCACGCGACCGGGGTAGCTCACGATTCGCAGGGTGATCGGAGCCTCCGGCCGCGGTGCACCTTCCCGGTAGGCCACCACCTGCCAGCTCTGATAGTCGAGGTCGCGCAGGCTTTCGAGGCTGCGCACCACCCCGGTGGCGGTGGTTTCATCCGGGTGGGCGTGGATCAGGGCCCAGGCGGGAGGCGGTGTAAGGAGGAACTGGCCCAGGGTCAGCAAGAGGATCACGACCATGCTGGCCAGGCCACGGCCCCATCCCAGGAGCAGGTTCTGCCTGGCCATGGCGCCATCGCGGGCAGCTTCTGAGCTGCTGGGGGGGCTGCCTTGGAGGTGCGGTGCCTGCTGCGGGGACGGGACGAGGGCGCCTAGGCAGGCCTGCCGGAATCCGGGCACTGGAACCATTCTCATGGCTCTCCACCGCCGAGGGGCTGCCGCTGGGCCCCTGGGATCGGCTGCCAATTGGTGTGGGTGGCCCACAGGGCCCAGATCGCCATCGCCCGCAGGTAATGGCAGGCGCGGAAGGTGTTCACGCCTGTGATGGCCTCGGGGG
>JBAXOO010000017.1:0-11044 GCA_037133235.1 Cyanobium sp. ELA507 | reverse complement strand
CCTGGCCATCAGAGGGACGCACCTCCACGATCGGATCAAGCACCCCGGTGGGGCGAATCACCTGCTCGGCCACCTGGCCCTTGCTCTGGGCCATCTCCCAGTTGCCGGGGGTGGCGCTCACGAAGATCGTTTGCTTCGCCTTCTCCCAGAATTCATCCCCCTTGAGCGGCCGGTTATCGGCGGCGCTGGGCAGGCGGAAGCCATGCTCGATCAGCACCTGCTTGCGGCTCTGGTCGCCGTTGTACATGGCCTGCAGCTGGGAGCAGGTGACATGGCTCTCATCCACCACCAGCAGCCAGTCGTCGGGGAAGTAATCGATCAGGCATTCCGGCGGCGTGCCGGGGGGACGACCGGCCAGATGGCGGGCGTAATTCTCCACACCGTTGCAGTAGCCCACCTGCTCGAGCATCTCGAGGTCGTAGGTAGTGCGCTGCTCCAGCCGCTGGGCCTCCAGCAGCCGCCCCTGGTGGTTGAGCAGATCGAGCCGTTCGCGCAGCTCGGCGCGGATCTCCTTGATCGCCCCCTCCAGCCGCTCCTTCGGGGTCACGAAGTGCTTGGCCGGATAGATGTTGATGGTGTCCAAGCTCTGCAGAATCTCACCGCTGGTGGGATCCACATAGCGAATCGCCTCTACCTCATCGCCAAACAATTCGATCCGCACCAGCCGGTCTTCATAGGCGGGCCCGATCTCGAGCACATCACCCCGCACCCGGAAACGGCCGCGGGAGATCTCGATGTCGTTGCGGGAATACTGGTTGTTGACCAGCTCCCGCAGCGAACCGCGCAGGTCGAGCGTTTCGCCCACCTGGAACTTCACGGCGGCCTTGAGGTATTCGGAGGGAATGCCGAGGCCGTAGATGCAGCTGATCGAGGCCACCACGATCACATCCTTGCGCTCAAACAACGAGCGGGTGGCGGAGTGACGCAGCATGTCGATCTCCTCGTTGATCGATGCCGTCTTGGCGATGTAGGTATCCGAAACCGGCACGTAGGCCTCGGGCTGGTAGTAGTCGTAATAGGAGATGAAGTATTCCACCGCATTGTTCGGGAAAAACTCCCGCAGCTCATTGCAGAGCTGGGCCGCCAGGGTCTTGTTGTGGGCCAACACCAGGGTGGGCCGCCCGGTCTGGGCGATCACATTGGCGATCGAAAAGGTCTTGCCGGTGCCGGTGGCCCCCAGCAGGGTCTGGTAGCGCTCACCGGCCTCAACCCCGGCGGTGAGGGCGGCGATGGCCGTGGGTTGGTCCCCCTTCGGCTCGTAGGGGGCGTGGAGCTGGAACGGAACCATGACTCCATTGTCCTTGAAGGGACCGACCGCCGTGGTAGCGAGGCAACCGGTAAACCCTCCCTAAGCGCGCTTCGATAAGGACGCCCCAGGTCTGGGGAGCATTAACGATCGGCCGCGATGGACCAGCGCGTCTGGATCAGCCCAGCGACGATCCTGAGTTGAAAAGGGACATGGCCCGCAGCAGGGGCACCTCCAGGCCAAGGGAGCGCAGGGCGATGAAGCTGCACACGCTGTAGGCAAGGGCTCCGAGGGCAGCACTGATCAGGCCGCTGCGCAGGCGGAAGCCCTGGATCAACCAGGCCGTGAAGCCAAACAGGATGATCGAGATCAGCCACTCAAACAGGAAACCCACCGGCAGCAAGCCGCCGATGGTGGTGACCATCCTGAGCGGGGCCAGGATGAGGCGAAGGGGCCAAACCAGCAAGGTGCCGGCCAGGCTGATCACCAGGGCCGACACCAGGGCGATGCGAAAGCTCACCATCTCCACCCCGATCGGCAGGCGGGTGATCAGCAGCAGAATGACGGCCCGGATGGGCCACTGCAGCAACCACACGAGGCTATGGCCCATGGAAGCCTTTCACGATCGGAAACGGCTTCCAGGGTAGCGGCTTTGGCCGGACTCAGATCAAACTGAGCGCAGGGAGGCGACCGGAGCCACGACATCGATGGCCTCGCGCAGCCCACGCACCACGGCCACCATGGCTAGCTCATCGCTGAGGCGGTTCACGGCGGAACCCACCCCCACGCCGGCGGCACCGGAGGCCAGGGCCATCGGCACGGTCACGGCGGAGAGGCCCGAGGCGCAGAGCACGGGCAGGGGATCGGCGCAGGCGGAAGCCAGGGCCCGGCTGATGGCATGGGCGGCGGCCAGGGTGGGGGCGGCCTTCTCGATCAGGCCGAGGCTGCCGGCGCTGAAGGGGCGGGCGCTGGTGCCCCCTTCGGTCTGGATCAGGTCGGCACCGGCGGCCACCAGATCCACGGCCAGCTGCTCCTGCTGGTCGAGGGGCAGCACGTGGGGCACCGTCACCGAAAGCACCACCTCCGGCAGCAGGGCCCGGGTGCGGCGGGTGAGTTCCAGCACCTCCTCGGCCCCGAAGATGCGGCCCTGGGGATAAAAGGCATCGAAGTTGCCGATCTCCACCATGGCGGCGCCGGCGGCCACGGCGGCCGGGAAGAGCTCGGGATCCACGGCCGACACACACACCGGCAACTGGGGGCAGGCGGTCGCCACGGCAGCCACCAGACCGGGATCACAGGCGATGTCGACCAGATCGGCCCCACCGGCCGCCGCCGCCCGGGCGATCCGCTCCACCGCGACGGCATCGAAATTGGTGAGGCCCGCGATCACCTTGAGCAGGCGCCGCTCGGCGATGGCATGCCGCAGGGTCACGGGCAGGCTGGAGAGACGCGACATCGGCAGCGTTCAGGAAAGCTGGTGTGATTCTCCCACCCGAAGCCACCAAAGCCCCCTGGAGCGCCCACCACCAGCGCCTGCATCGCCACCTGCTGCGCCGGCCAGAGTTGCTGCCCTCCGGCGATTCCCTGCTATTGGCGGTCTCGGGCGGCCAGGATTCGATGGCCCTCACCGTGCTGTTGGCCGACCTGCGCCGGCTGCACGGCTGGCAGCTGCAGCTCTGGCACGGCAACCACGGCTGGCGATCGGAGGCGACCGACCAGGCCCGGGCCCTGGCGGCCTGGGCCGAGCAGCGGGGGCTGCCGCTGCGGGTGGAGCAGGCCGACCCAGCACCGGTAGGAGAAGCCGCCAGCCGGGCCTGGCGCTATGGCTGCCTGGAGCGGGTGGCCCTGGAGTTGGGCTGCCGCCACGTGGTGACGGGCCACACCGCCAGCGACCGGGCCGAAACGGTGCTGCTCAACCTGGCCCGGGGCAGCCACCTGCGGGGCCTCGCCAGCCTGCGGGCCGAGCGCGCCCTGGCCCATGCCCCGGGGCAAGGCCCCCGGCTGGTGCGCCCCCTGCTGCCCTTCAGCCGGGAGGACACGGCCCAGGTCTGCCGGGATCTGGCCATCCCGGTGTGGGAGGACAGCAGCAACGCCGATCGGCGCTACCGGCGCAACCGCCTGCGGGCCGAGGTGATGCCCGTGCTGGAGGCCCTGCACCCCGGCGCCGGCCGCCGCATCGCCGCCCAGGCGGAGCGGCTGGAGGAGGAGCTCACCGACCAGGACCAACTGCTGGAGCTGGCCCTCCAGGGCCTCGCCCTTGCCAGCGACCCCAGCGGCCGAACCCTGGCCCGGCGGGCCCTGGGCCAGCTGGGGCCGGCCAACCGGCGCCGCCTGCTGCAGCACTGGCTGCACCGGCACGGCGCCCAGGGCCTGGAGGGCGCCGCCCTGGAGGACCTGGGCCGGCGACTGGAACCAGAGCAGGGACCGGGTCAGCAGGACCTGGCCGGCGGATGGCGCCTGCGCTGGGAGCGCAGCACACTGGGCCTCCAAGCCCCTGGTGATCCCGAGCACGGCGATGGCTGAGTTTCCCCTCCCACCCGACACAGCCGAGCGCTATGCCGCGATCGAACAGGCCTATGTCGAAGACCACTGGACCACGGTGCTCAGCAAGGGCGAAAACCTGCTCAAGCTCCTGGAGCAGAGTGACGATCCCGAGGCGCAGGGGTTGGCCAACCGGGTGCGGTTGCTGCTCGGCCATGCCCACCTCTACGGGCTCAGCGAACCGGAAGTGGCGGAGGACTACTACCACGACGTGTTGGCCCACCAGGCGGAAACCGAGCTGAGGCGCATCGCCACCGAAGGCCTTCAACAGTGCCAACGTCCCACGGCGCCAAGGGCCAATGCGGCACTCGAGGCACAGGCGGTGCCGGTCGAAACCACTGCCCCCGTGGAAACCGCGGCCAACGCGGCACCCCTGGAAAGCGGGGCACCCGCGCATGCCGTGGAGGAGCCTCTGCTGGAAGCCTTGGCGCCCGCGACTGCCCTGGTGGAGCCCCAGGAGGCCGTCGGGCAGGCCGAAACCACGACGACCAGCACCGCCACCAGCCCCATTCCGCCTGAGTCACCGGCACCCTCCCTGGAGTCGGCAGCGACGCCCACCCCGGCAGCCGCACCCTGGGCCGAAGCCCGGGCAGTGCCCCAGGAGGCAGCTCCCACCGCTGCTATCAACGACCCCTTCCTCACTGCGGTGACGGCCGCTGCAGCCGCGAAGGGATCGATCGGCGCAGCCCCTGCCCGCGCCGCCATGCCCTGGCTTGCCGATCTCCCCGAGGGCGTGGTGATCGAAACGCTGACGGCAGCACCCTCCTCAACCTCGCTCGACGCACCAAGCGCAGCAGCGCCTCCCCAGCCGCTCCAACCAGCCGGAGAGCTGAGCCTGATTCCCAGCCTGGAGGTGGAGGTGGTGGAGGAACCGGAACTGCTGGAAGTGGTTCAGGCCGATCCGAAACTGAGCGAGGAATTCGAGCTCGAACTCACCCGTATCCGCGAGCGCCGCAAGGCCTCGGCATCGCCCATGGATTCTCCTGCTGCAGCTGTGGCCGTAGCACCGGATCTCTCCCAGGAGGATCCGGTGCTGGTGGCGGGGCTGCTGCGGGTGGTGCTCCGCCCCTGAGGGGGCCTCAGCCCGCCACGGCGGCGGTGCGGCGGCGGCGGGTGCGGCCGGCGGGTTCGCTGTCCTCGATCGGGCGGGCGACACGCTCCTGCTGAACAACCGGGGCCGCCACCGCAACGGAGACCGGAGCTGGCGCCGGCGTTGCCGCTGCAGCCCCGGCCGCCGCGGTCCGGGACGGATCCCGCACGACCTCGCGGGAGATCTCGCGGCCACCATCACGCCCACCATCGCGGCGACCTCGGGGTGCCGGACGGCTGTCGGGCTCGGCATCGGCACGACCCTTGTAAGCCGGCGTGCCGGCGGGGGCGGGCTGCACCAGGCAAATGATCAGGGGCTCCACCTGGAGCTCCCGGCGCAGGCGGCGCTGCAGACCCAGCTCCACCTCCCGCTGCACCCCCACCCAATCCACATCGGGGGCCTTGCCTCCGGTGTTGCGGGAGAGCTGGGTCCAGCGGTTCTCGAGCACCCAGGTGATTTCCCGCTCAGCCCAGAGCGAGAGCTTGCGGGCATCGGCGGTGGTCACCACGCCGCGGATGTTCACCCGGGGCGGCGCCGCCATCACCCCATCGGTGGTGATCACGGCCAGCAGGGTGATCACGCCGTCTTCGGCAAGCTGCTGGCGCTCCTTGAGCACGCGGGCATCAACGATGCCGTTGCGAGAAGCATCGAGCAGCTCAATGCCGGCCTTCACCGGATCGCCCTTGCGGATCGAATCGGGGGTGAGCTCCACCACATCGCCGTTATCGATGATCAGGGTGTGGTCGGCCGGCACCCCCATCGAGTGGGCGGTTTTGGCGTGGGCCACGAGCATGCGGTGCTCGCCATGCACGGGCACAAAGAACTTGGGCCGTGCCAGGGCCAGCATTAGCTTGTGGTCCTCCTGGAAGCTGTGACCCGACACGTGAATGCCTTCTCCCTTGCCGTAAACCACCTTGGCGCCAAGCATCATCAGCTTGTCGATGGTGTTCACCACGGAAATGGTGTTGCCCGGAATCGGGCTGGCGGAAAAGATGATGGTGTCGCTGCTCTTGACCTGCACTTGGGGGTGTTCGCCACGGGAGATGCGGCTGAGCGCGGCTAGGGGCTCGCCCTGGCTGCCGGTCATCAGCAGCAGGGTTTCCCGGTCGGGCAGATCACGGATCTGCTTGATCGGCACAAACAATTCATCGGGGGCACGCATGTAGCCCAATTCGCGCGCCTTGGCGATCACGTTGAGCATGGAGCGGCCAAGCAGGCCCACCTTGCGGCCATTCTTAAGCGCCAGTTCCAGGATCATCGAGACCCGGTGAATCGAGCTGGCGAAGGTGGTGATGATCACCCGACCCTCAGCCTGGGAGATATGGCGATCCAGGTGGGGGAACACCGAACGCTCGGGCGGACAGAAGCCCGGCAGCTCAGCGTTGGTGGAATCACTGAACAGACACAGCACACCCTGCTCGCCGTAATGGGCAAGACGGGCCATGTCGAAGTGCTCGCCATCCACAGGCGTGTGGTCGAACTTGAAGTCGCCGGTGAAGACGATGACGCCCGCCGGAGTGGTGATCGCCAGCGTGTAGCTGTCGGCCATCGAGTGGGTGTTGCGGATGAACTCCACCGAAAAATGCTGACCCACCTTCACCACCTCGCGGGGGGAGACGGTCTGCAGGATGGTGCGGTCCATCACGCCCGCTTCCTCCATCTTCCCGGTGAGAATCGAGAGGGCGAGGCGGGGCCCGTAGATGATCGGAATATTGAAGTTCTTGAGGTGGTGGGGAATGCCACCGATGTGATCTTCGTGCCCGTGGGTCACGATCATGCCGCGGATCCGTTTCTGGTTCTCGCGCAGGTAGCTGGTGTCGGGCAGCACCACGTTGACGCCGTGCATGCCATCGCTGGGGAAGGCCAGGCCGCCATCCACCAGCATCAGGTCATCGCCGTACTCAAACACGCAGGTATTTTTGCCGATCTCGTGCAGGCCGCCCAGGGGGATCACCCGCAGGGCGGGCTGGCCCTTGCCGTTGGAGCCGTGCTGCTGGGATCCGTTCGAATTGCTCATGTAGGGAAGAAGGAAAAGGTGGATTTGAACTGGGACTGGATCACAACCGTTGAGGGTTGGAAAGCCGTGGCGTCAGGTAGGACGCAGGGCAGCCAGGATTGAGGAGAGTCGTTGGCGCACGGTGCTATCTGCGGAGAGGAGGGGAAGTCTGGGGGCACCCACCGGCCAGCCGCTGAGCTCGAGGGCTGCTTTCACGGGGATGGGGTTGGTGGTGCAGAAGAGGGCGCGGCAGACGGGCAGCAGGGCGTCATGGCGAGCCAGGGCGGTGGCGTTGTCACCGGCCAGGAAAGCCTGGATCAGCTCCCGGATCTGCAGTCCGGCCACATGGCTGGCCACGCTGACAACGCCCACGGCGCCCACCGCCAGCATGGGCAGGGTGAGGGCGTCATCGCCGCTGTAGATCGCAAGCCGGCTGCCGCAGAGCAGGCGCAGGCTGCTCACCTCTTCGGTGGTGCCGCTGGCGGCCTTGTAGGCCACCACATTGGGGAGGTCCAACAGGCGGGCGGTGGTGGCCGGCTCGAGGCTGCAACCGGTGCGGCCGGGAATGTTGTAGAGCATCAGGGGCAGCTCGGGCGCCGCCGCCGCCACAGCCCGGAAATGGGCCTCCAGGCCCTCCTGGGGCGGGCGGTTGTAGTAGGGCACCACCACCAGAGCCCCATCGGCACCGAGGGCCGCCGCCTCTGCCGTGGCCTCCACCGCCTCGGCGGTGCAATTGCTGCCGCTGCCGGCGATCAAGGCAGCCCGCCCCCCCACGGCCGCCTTGACGGCGGCGAAGAGGGCGTGTTGCTCGGCCCAGCTGAGGGTGGGGGATTCACCGGTGGTGCCGCAGAGCACGAGGCCATCGGAGCCCTGGTTCACCAGGTGGTCGGCGAGGCGGGCGGCCAGCTCCAGGTCGATGGAGCCATCGGCGGCGAAAGGGGTCACCATCGCGGTGACCACGCGCCCGAAGGGGGCGGCCGGCCCCGGCGCGGTGCTGATGGTGGCGCCGGTGGACAGGCTCAAACCCCTCCCTCCCCGCGCAGCAGTTCGGCGATCTGGATAGCGTTGAGGGCGGCCCCCTTGCGGATCTGGTCGCCACAGAGCCAGAGCTCCAGGGCGTTGGGTTCGCTGAGGTCCTGGCGGATGCGGCCCACCGCCACCGGATCGCGGCCGGTCACATCGGTGGGCATGGGGAAGCGGTTGGCGGCGAAGTCTTCGATCAGCTCCACCCCGGCGGCCTCCGCCAGCAAAGCCCGGGCCTCCTCCACCGGGAAGGGTTCGGTGAATTCAATGTTGACCGCCTCGGAGTGGGCCCGCAGCACCGGCACCCGCACGCAGGTGGCCGAAAGCCGCAGATCGGGCAGGCCCATGATCTTGCGGGTTTCATGGAGCATCTTCAGCTCCTCCTCGCAGTAGCCGCTGGGCTCCAGGGGGGAGTTGTGCAGGAACAGGTTGAAGGCCAGGGAATGGGGCAGCACGCTGCTCACCGGTTCGCCACCCTCCAGCACGGTGCGGCTGAGCTGGCGCAGTTCGTCCATCGCCCGGGCACCGGCACCACTGGCCGATTGATAGGTGCTCACCACCACCCGCCGGATCGGCCGCCGGGCCGCCAGGGGGGCCAAGGCCAGGGTGAGCAGGATCGTGGTGCAATTGGGATTGGCGATGATGCCGCGGTGGCCGAAGGCCGACTCGGGATTCACCTCGGGCACCACCAGGGGCACCGCCGGATCCAGCCGGAAGGCGCTGGAGTTGTCGATCAGCACCGCACCGGCGGCCACCGCCTCGGCGGCCCAGGCCCGGGACACCGATCCCCCCGCTGAGGCAAGCACCAAATCAACCCCGGCGAAGCAGCCCGTTTGCACCGGCTGAACCACCAGCCGCTCCCCCTGCCAAGCCACCTCCTGCCCAGCCGAACGAGGCGAAGCCAGGGGTAGCAACTCGGCCACCGGAAAATCGCGCTCCGCCAACAGGGTCAGCAGTTCGTGGCCCACCGCACCGGTGGCACCAAGCACGGCCACCCGCAGGGGCCGGCTGGGGAGGCGAACCGGGGCTGAATCAGTGGCGGCGGAGGGGGAGAGGGCGGTCAATGGAACGGTGGGCGTTGAAGGCTTTGAGGAGTGCCGGAACGGGATCGCGCCAGGGGCGCTGGATCGGGCGGGGAACTGGGGCCAGAAAGACCCGGAAGCATGGAGGGGTGAGGGGGCCTGGGTCGAAGGAAGGGGGGCGTGAAGCCCATGGATGCCGGGTGCCGGCCTGACCGGTCAACCTGCTGGAAACCCTGACCCGCTGGGGGATCCTCCACGGACAAACCGGGGAGAACAGGGAGAGATATCGGCTCGCCGGTGCGTCGTTGGAACAATACGCGGGCAGGTACCGAAACGGTGGCTTTCTAGGATCAGTGATTGCTCCGCCGCCCCGGCCCCGTCCATGAGTCCTGCCGCCAGCTCCGCCGCCGCCGCCAAGGCCAGTGCCCCAGCCACAGCCAAGGCCGGCGCCGGTCTGACGGTAAGCACCAGCCCCCGCCCCAACAGCCGGCTGGCGGTGGAGGTGGGGGTGCCGGGCGGCCGCAGCCAGGCGAGCTACGAGAAAGCCCTGGAGCAACTCAGCCGCAGCGTGAAGCTGCCGGGTTTCCGCAAGGGCAAGGTGCCCAGGGCCGTGCTTCTGCAGCAGATCGGCCCGCTGCGGGTGCGGGCCACGGCCCTGGAGGAGCTGGTCGACAGCGTGTTCCGCGAAGCCCTCGAACAGGAGAAAATCGCTGGTCTGAGCCGCCCGGAGCTGGAGGGCGGTTTCGAGGCGGTGCTGGAGCGGTTCGAGCCGGGCACGGAGCTCAGCTTTACGCTCGAGCTGGATGTGGAGCCCACCCCCACCCTCAAGGCCACCAAGGGGCTGACGGCGGAAGCTGAGGCCGTGGCCTACGACCCGGCCCGGGTGGATGAACTGCTGGATCAGTCGCGCCGGCAGATGGCCACCCTGGTGCCCGTGGAGGGCCGCCCTGCCGCCAGCGGCGATGTGGCACGGATTGCCTTTGAGGGCAGCTTCACCGACACCGGCGCCGCCATCGAAGGCGGCAGCAGCGATGGCATGGAGGTGGAACTGGAGGAGGGTCGCATGATCCCAGGCTTCATCGAGGGGATCGTGGGCATGGCCACCGGCGACAGCCGCACGGTGACCTGCAACTTCCCCGAGTCCTATCCCCAGGCCGATGCGGCCGGTCGGGAGGCATCGTTTGCGATCACCCTGCTCGACCTCAAGACCCACGAACTGCCGGCCCTGGATGACAGCTTCGCCGAGCAGGCCAGCGACAAGTTGACCCTGGCCGAGCTGCGGGCCGACCTCGAAGCCCGCCTGCAGGAAGAGGCCGAACGGCGCCACAAGGCCAACCGCCACGACGCCCTGCTGACCGCCCTGGTGGAGCAGCTGGAGGTGGAACTGCCCGAAACCCTGGTGCAGGAGGAGGTGCGCGCCCTGATCGAGCAAACCGCCAGCCAGGTGGCCCAACAGGGTATGGATGTGAAGAAGCTCTTCACCCCCGACCTGGTGCGCAGCCTGATGGACACCTCCCGGCCCGAGGCGGAGCAACGCCTGCGCCGCAACCTGGCCCTGAGGGCCCTGGCGACCGCCGAGAAGATCGAGGTGGCCGAGAAGGATCTGGAGGCCAAGCTGCGCGAGGTGAGCCGCGGCCTGAGCGATAGCAACCGCATCGATCCAGTCCGGCTGCGGACCGCCGTGGCCGACGACCTGCTGCGGGAAACCCTGCTGGAGTGGCTCGAAGCCAACAGCACCGTGACCGAGAAGGCCCCGGAGCCGGCCGAGGCAGACCAGGCCAACGGCGAGGAAACCGCCAGCAACGCGAAACCGGCCAAGGGGAAGAAGGAGGAGAAGAAGGAGGAGAAGAAAGAGAAGAAAGCCGGCAAGGAGGGTGGCAAGGGCAAGGCAACCGACTGACCTGCACCCGCAGTGTCAGGGACCCATCCACCCCTGCCGCTGCGGTTCCCATAGATTGAGGTTTGGTCCTGCCCTGCGAGCCTGCGCCGCGTGATTCATCCCCCCAGCCATCGCCGTGAACAGGGAGCAGAGCTCCTGGCTGCCAGCCCCGGCGGCTTGCTCCCCCATCCGGTCCACAGCCACTGGTCTGGGCCCCGCCCCTGGAACGCCTTGATGCGCAGTGAAC
>JBAXOO010000016.1:0-11365 GCA_037133235.1 Cyanobium sp. ELA507 | reverse complement strand
TCATCAAACCCTTCTCGGTGGAGGAATTGCTGGCCCGGCTGCGGGCCCACCTGCGGCGCCGTGGCTACGGGCAAGGGGATGGGGAAAGGCTCCAGTTCGCCGATCTGGTGCTTGATGCCGCCACCCGCGAAGTGAACCGGGCCGGCACGGCGATCAACCTCTCGGTGCGGGAGTTCGACCTGCTGCGGCACCTGATGGGATCACCCAACCGGGTGCTGGAGCGTCAGGCGATCCTGCGGACCGTTTGGGGGGACAACCATTTCGGCGATGACAACCTCCTCGACGTCTATATCCGCTATCTCCGCCGCAAGCTGGAGCCCCCGGGCCTCCCCACCCTGATCCAGACGGTGCGCGGGGTGGGCTTCATGCTGCGGGAAGGCGATCCCCGTGGCTGATCCCGAAGCGGCCGACCCTGGGGGTCCACAGCGCGTCGCAATCGTGGACGACGACGTGCGGATCCGCACCCTGCTGCGGCTGGAACTCGAAGACCTCGGGGCCCAGGTGGCCTGCTTCTCCTCCGGTGAGGAGGCCGTTGGCGATCTTGTTGCCGGAGGGCCCGACCTGGTGTTGCTGGATGTGGGGCTGGGCGGCATGGATGGCCTCACCTGCCTGGGGCTGCTGCGGCAGCAGGGCCTGCGGGCCCGGGTGGTGCTGATGAGTGCCCACTGGGATCCCGGCAACGCCGAGGGATTCCGGGCCGCAGGCGCCGATGCCTTCGTGCTCAAGACGGCCCTACCAGCCCTGCTGGAAGAGTGGATGGGCCAGGCCCGCTGAGGGGCGGGGCGTCGGAAGGGGGGCTGCGCAACAGCAACTGGAAATCGGCACCACCCCCGGCCGCTTCACCGATGGCCACGGCCCCTCCCATGGCCTGCATCAGGGTGTGCACAACCGCCAGGCCAATCCCACTGCCAGGGATATCGCCGGTCTGGCGTCCCCGCTGGAAGCGTTCCAGAATCCGCCCGCGATCCCCTTCCGGCACGCCCGGCCCCTGGTCCGCAACGTGCACCTGGGCACGCCCTGGCGCCATCGCCCAGGAGATCGTCACGGCGCTGCCGGGCGGGCTGTATTTGAGGGCGTTTTCGACCAGGTTGACCAGGCACTGCTCAAAGCGCTCCCGATCCCCCAAGGCCAGCCCAGCGGCGGCTTCCCCGCCCGGTGCGGCCACCGTCAAGCGGCCCCGGGCCATGGGTTCGAGCCGCTCGGCCACGTGGCGGCAGGCCGGCGCCAGGGCGAAGCAGTCCTGCCGGAGGGTGAGTTGGCCGGCATCACTCCGGGCGATATCGAGCAGGTCGCTCACCAGGCGCCCCATCCGGCCCGCCTCCGCCTCGATCAGCAGCAACTGCTCCCTTTCCTCTGGGGCCAGATGGGCACCCCGCCGCCGCAGCCGCGCCGCATAGCCCGCCACCAGGGTGATGGGCGTGCGGAGTTCATGGCTCACACCATTGACGAAGGAGCGCTGCCGCTCCCACGAGGCGGCCAGCCGATCGAGCAGATCGTTGAAGGCCTGGGCGATCCCCTCAAGCTCCCGGGGCTGACGATCCAGGGGCAAGGCGTGGTGCACGAGCGATTCGCTCTCAATCGTTTCCATCCGCTCGCCCAGGGCAACCAGGGGCCTCAGGCCGGCATTGAGCACCGGGCGCAGCAGGGCCGATGTGACCAGGGTGGAGATCCCGGCAAACACGAGCAGCAGCAGGGAGGTGCGGCGCTGCCGCCGGAGTTCGGCGCTCACGTCCTGGAGCAACAACACGGTGGCCGGATCCTTGGTGCGGGGCACCGGCACGGCGCTGGAGAGGTAGAGGTGGCCATGGAGGCTCCATGGGCCCGCCACCCGGGGCTGGGGTGGCTGGCGCAGAACCGCCGTGAGCAGCTCCCGATCGGCCGTAGCCGCCACCGCCGGATCCTTCTCCAAGGGCGCACGGGACACCAGCGATCGGGGCGGCATGCCATCGACCTCGATCCAAACCCTCAGGTCGCCACTGGCCACCTCGGGCGCTAGGGAGCCTC
The DNA here is from genome assembly GCA_037133235.1 of Cyanobium sp. ELA507. GTDB lineage: Bacteria > Cyanobacteriota > Cyanobacteriia > PCC-6307 > Cyanobiaceae > Cyanobium. Next base: position 9,361 of record JBAXOO010000016.1, on the reverse strand, counting down.
CCCGCAACACCACTTGGGCCATCTGCTCCCCCAACTGCTGATGGGTGGTGCGGCGGTCGCGATCCGAGAGCCAGGCCAGAGCCAGCAGCATCACGCCATAGCCAGCGAGCACCGCGATCACACTGGCTCCGAGCAACCCCTGACGCAGGGAGGGGCGAGCAGGACCCGGTGGCAAGGGGAGCACAGCAGCGGGAATTCGGCCAAAGCCTACGAGCCGTTGTGGGCCCCGATCCAAGCCATCGCTAACGCCGGAAAGTTTGCAAACAAAGTTTAAAATCTTCTGAAAGCAAACTGAAGGCTTCAGGTGAATCCTCGGCGTGGGAAGGAATAGTGAGACTCGATGCAGCCGAATCGAAGCACCATCCCCTTGATGCGACTAACACAAAGAGAGCCATTCGCCTTGCCCTGCAATCGATGGGCACCGGATCCCAGGCCGTGCAAAGCCCTGGGGCTGGGCCATACAACCCGGGCAGCCATCGCTACCGTCAGAAAGGCCTGCTTCGTCACGGCCATGCGCACCAAAACCCAACTCGAGCTGCTCCGCAAACTGCGCCAGCGCAAGGGCCTAGCCAAGGGCTTCACCCTGGTCGAACTCATGATCGTGGTGGCGATCGTGGGCATCCTCTCCGCCGTGGCGATTCCCCAATTCCTCGGTGCCCGGGCGGCGGCAGCCGCCGGCGCCGCCATTGGCGAGAAGGTGGGCCTGGCCAAGGAATGCGCCATCTTCATCGCCTCCGGTGGCGTGGGCCAGGCACCTACGGCCTGAACCGCCGGTGCCGCGGCCACCTTCTCCGCCACCTGGAGCCCAACCGTGAGCGGCCTCAACTGCCTGAGCACGAGCGCCACGACCGGTGTCTCGGCGGCCACGATCTCGATCGACTCCCGCGGCACCATGACCTGCGCCTTCAGCTGATTTCTTCAGCTGATTGCTTCGCCACCTCCTGGGCGCGGCCCCTCCGCCGTCCAGGTGCATCCGCAGCAGGCTTCTTGCCGACGCGGATGCACCTGGGCGGCCTTGCTTTCAGCAGATGCGGGCCTGGCACGAGCCCTGGTGGCCGCGGTGAAGGGTACCTCAAGCCCGTTTCTGCCAAACGTTGGTGAGAAATTGCTGAGAGCTTGCCAAGAGCTCCGGGTGAATCGCGGCCGAAGGCACTGAACGCCGACCTTGATCAAGCGAAGTCCCAGCCGAAAAACAACCCAGCGGCAGCGACCAAAAAACCAATTAGCCCTTCCACCGCAATCGATCAGCAGGCCAGCCTGCAGACGTTTCACCCCGTAGCCAGCCAGTGGCCATCCATCGCATCACTCACTAGATTTGACCTGACGTCGTGCAACTAACCATGCGCACCAAAACCCAACTCGAACTGCTCCGCAAACTGCGCCAGCGCAAGGGCCTGGCCAAGGGCTTCACCCTGGTCGAACTCATGATCGTGGTGGCGATCGTGGGCATCCTCTCCGCCGTGGCGATTCCCCAGTTCCTGGGTGCCCGCGCTGCGGCCGCCGCCGGCGCCGCCATTGGCGAGAAGGTGGGCCTGGCCAAGGAATGTGCCGTCTTCATCGCCTCCGGTGGCGTGGGCCAGGCACCTACCTCTTGCACCGCCGGTGCCGCGGCCACCTACTCCGCAACCTGGAGCCCCACCGTGAGCGGCCTCAACTGCCTGGCCGCCTCTGCTGGCACAGTCGGTAAATCCAGCGCCTCTATCACGGTCAGCTCCACAGGACAAATGACCTGCACCTTTGGTTGAGCAACAGTCGCGTGCCGCAGCCCTGGCTCCGACCTCAAGCCCCCTAATCGGGGGCTTTTTTGATGGGTGCCGCTGCCATGGCTTGAAAGGCCTGCTCCAGGGCCCGGCAGAGATCCGCCCCATCGAAGAGGGGGCTGGCGAGCACCTCCTCCCGCAAGGACTGCTTACCAGCCCTCAGGGCGGGCAGGTCGGCGCAGAGGCCGGCCACGATCGCCCCAAACTGCTCTGGGGTTTCCGCGATCCACTCCGGCCGGCCCAGCCCCCGCAGAATCGCCGAACTCATCCGGGCCGAGGTGCAGCCGCCGCGAATCGCCACCAGCGGCACCCCCATCGCCAGGGCATCGAAGCCGGTGGTGGCACTGCTCCAGGGGGTGGCATCAAGGGCCACATCGAGCTGGTTGTAGGCGGCCATGTGCTCCTCCCAGCTGCCGATCGGGGGCAGGAAACGGATCCGATCGGCGGCCACCCCGCCCCGCCCCAAAAAGGCGCTGATCCGCTCCCGCACCACTGGATCGTTCACGGAGCGGTCCTTGATCACCAGACGCGCCCCCGGAAGTGCCTGCAAGGCCGCCAACCAATGGCTCAGGGTTTCTTCGCGCACCTTGGTGAGCTGGTTGAAGGAGCCCAACACCGGCTCTGGACCAGAAGCGGTGCTGAGGGCCGGCGGCAGGGAGGGATCCGGCCGGCGAGCGAGCCAGGGACGGGGCAGGCGCCAGAGGCCCTCCACAAACTGGGGTGCAAAGCTCTCGGGCACCGTTTCCTGATCGCCCATAAACCAATCGATGGTGTCGAGCCCCGTGGTGGCGTGGTAGCCGATGTAGTGGCACTGCACCGGGGCACATCGCTCGGCCAACAGCTCAATGCCGCTGTCCCGGGTGAACCCGGAGGTTTCCACCAGGATCGCAAGCTGCCGGCTGCGGATCAGAGAGCGGGCGTGATCCGCTGCCATGCCGCTGAGTAGCCAGTGGTGGTCGGCCTGGGCCGCCATGCGCTCAGCCGTGGCATCAAAGCGGCGTGAGGCCACGAACAACTCCACAGCAAAGCGGCTGCGGTCGTAGTGGTCGAGAAAGGAGCTCAGGAAGGAGCCCACCACGTGGTTGCCGATCTCGGCGGATAGAAAGCCGATCCGCAGGCGGCGATCGTCAACCTGAATGGGGCCAACCCTAGGGACCTCCGCCATCGCCGGACCGGTGTTCGCCCCTCGCCAAGCGGCGGCGGCGGGAGGCAGGCCCAAACCGAGCTCCAGGGGGGCCAGCGGCTGGGGTTGGCGCCTCACCAGCTCCCAATAACGCGCTCCCACCTCCAGGGCCAGGGGAGCCAGGCGCTCCGAAGCCACCGAACAACTGAAGAGCTGAATGTTGCAGGCGTCCTTGCAGGTAGGAAACTCCTCCAGCAGCTGCTCGATCTCCCGGATCGAACCGTCCAGATCGCCCTGATGGCGCAACGCCCCGGCCAGGTTGCAGCGCAATTCCACATCCTTCGGCGACTCCTGCAGACCGGCGCGAAATTGGTGGATCGCCTCGCTGTGCTCCCCCAGATCGTTGTGGCAGAGGCCCAGCAGGTTGCGGGCCCGCACCTGGGCGGGATCCAGCGCCACGGCCTTCCTGAAGAAATCCATGGCCTGGCGTGTTTCCCCGAGGGCCTGGAGAGCCCAACCGGTGGCCACCATCGGGATGGGGTCCTCGGGCCGCTGGGCAAGCAGCGGAAGCAGCTCCATCGCCGCCTGGTCAGCCTGCCCAGAACTGATCAGGGCAATGCCCACGCCAAGCCGAAGATCACCGTTGCCGGGCTCCTTGGCGAGGGCCTCGCCGTAGATCGCCGTGCTCTCCTCGAAGCGGCCCAGCAGCCGCAGCATTTCCCCGAGGCCAAAGAGTTCCTCACCACCCCTCGCCTCCGAGGGCAAGGCCCGCAGCACCGCCTCGCCCGCGAGGGGATCGCCCTGGTCGGCCAGCAGCCTGGCCAGGTTGAGGGCGGCCTGGCCGTATTGGGGCCGCAGCTCAAGGGCCCGCCGGTAGGCCGCGATCGCCTCGTGGGTCGCCTCCTTGTTTGCCCCGTCTTGGGCTTCCCCATCCGCCTCGAGCTCAGGCCCAGCCGGGGCGTTGGTCAGGGCAACACCGAGGTTGTTCCAGGCCTCGGCCAGGGAGGGATCGGCGGCCAGGGCGCTTCGCAGCGCCGCGATCGCCTCGGGGGTGCGGCCGTTGAGTTCGAGGGCCATGCCGAGATTGAGCAGGCAGCGGGGATGGTGGGGATCCAGTTCCAGCCCCCGCTCGAGCCAGTTGATGGCCTCATCGGCTTCCTTTCGCTGCAAAGCCAGGGCAGCGAGGTTGCTGAACATCCGCACATCGGCATGGCCAGCCTCCAGCAAGGCCCCATAGATCAACTCGGCCCTAGCGATCTCCCCTGCCTGAAGGGCCGTGAGGGCCTCCTGGAGCAACGATTCGAGATCGAAATCATCGGGCTGGAAGGGATCAATGGCGCCCGCCGCGCCGACCTCCGGGGTATCGGGAAGCCGGATAGGGGGGAAGGGATCCACGGAACCCGCTGCACATGCTTACGCAGTGTGAAGCACCCAACACCCAGCAGCGGCGACGCCAGCGAACGACGCACAGGTGATGTCGGCTCAATGTCAATGCAAAGGGGCGGTAATCCTGCAGAAAAACCTCAAGCAAGCCACGAACCTGAGTAGACCAAGTGTAGCCAAGGGTGTTAGCCCAGGCAGATGGGCAGGGCCGGGAAAACCATGACAAACAATAAGCGAGCCATTCCGGCAGATCCCACCCCCAAAGTGCAAAGGCTTCCCATGCATTGCCGTGGCTTCGTGAAAGCCAACCGGCCCCTTCCCTTACGCCAACCCCGCCGCACCCTTGACTTCCATAGGCCCCAGGATGGGGGCTTCGCCCTGGCCTTCGTGATCCTGGCCGCGCTGGTGATGACCGTGGGCACCCTGGCCATGGCCAACCGTTCCAGCCTGGCCACCTTTGGTTCGGTCTTCCACAGCCTGAGTTTCGATGCCCAGGAAGCGGCCGAAATCGGCATGAACCGCATCATCAGTGAACTGAACCGCACCGAAAACCGGGGCCTGCTGCGCAGCAAAGGATCCTCGGTGGAATCCACGCTCTGGACCAGCGCTGATGCCACCAACTACCACAGCAGCCGCTGTCCCGATACATCACCCCCTGACCTCGCCACCAATCCCAGCATTGGCTACCCCACGGGCTCACCCACCACTTACAACACCGTGTATGTGAAGGCTGATGGCTCCATCTCCAGCAGTGCCAACGGCGCCACCCGGGCTTACCGGCTTGTTTCAGTGACACGGCGCCCCGAAAGCGAGCTCAAGATCTTCCAGACGATGGCGGAGCCTGCCGGCACGGTGACCCTGGAGGTGGAGGGCCGGGCCCTGAGCTCCAGCGGCGCCACCACGGCGGTGACCAGCCTGCGCAAGGTATTCAAACTCGTGCCGAAGTGCTGCGGCACCAGCTTCGGCGGCAACCACGGCAACGTGAACTATGCACGCCCCGCCTCCGACAGCACGCCCTATGTGTGCCTTCAGGACAACATGCTGGGCCTGGGCCTGGTGGGGGGGACGGGCAGCACGACCGGCACCTTCACCCTGAAGGGCTCCAATTCGATCAGCACCGAAAGCGGCCAGGTGATCAGCACGGTGTATTGCCTGGCCGACACGGCCGGCACCTGCAACACCACGGTCACGGGCAACCAGCCCACCGACATCGACGTGATCGACCCACGGCCCTCCAATTTCCCGATCGCCAAAACCTATCCAGGCAGCACCAGCTCACCGGCAGCCAGCACGATGGGCGAGCCCACCGGCACCAACACCGCGGCCTTCAGCTATTGCATCGACAGCCATTGCAAGCTGTGGGCCGTAAACGCCGACGCCAGCACAGTGCCGGCGAACTGCACCCAAACCTCCACCGAAACCCACTGCTACATCTCCAAACTCGACTACAGCGGTGCCGACGTTTATTTCCTCACCCATACCCGCAAACTCCGCCTTTATTTTGTCAATGCGGGCCAGATCATCGATGGCGGCAATGGCAACAACGGCATCCATCATTGCAAGACCATATCCGCCAGCAGCAGCCCCACCTGCACCGGCACCCTGCCCGCCACCAGCGACCTGGCCCTCTTCGGTTGCAACACCTGCGGCGTGCAGACCTACTCCTGGAAAGGCACCCCAGATGTGCTTAATGCCTTCGTTTACATCCCCAATGGCTCGGCAACCCTGGCCGGCAACACAACCTTCAAGGGCGTGCTCTGGACCAATCAGATCATTTCCCTGGGCAATGTCAACTGGATCGTGCCCGGCTCCGGTGTGAGGGATGTGATGGAGATCATGGGCCTGCTGGCGGCCAAAGGATCCACCCCCTCCGCCAACCCGCTGCTGTTTGATTACGTGGCCAGGGCCACCAGTGGTTTCCGATGGGTCAACCAATGACCCGATTCCGGCCCTGGCCGCTAACTGCAACCCAGCGCCGCAGCTTTCAGCCTGGAGTGGCGCAGGCGGGCTTCAGCCTGATCGAGCTGATGATCGCCACCCTGATTTTCGCCATGGTCACGGCAGGAAGCCTCGGCATGTTCACCATCACCACCCGCCAGGCCAACCTCACCCGCAAGTTGCAGGAGGAGGAATTTGCGATTCGGATGGACCTGGCCACCATCCAGGCCATGAATGACCGCTTCACCTGCGCCAGCGGCAGCTGCCAGATCGACAACGAAGGCGCCCCTCCTGGCCAGGCTGAGTACTACCCCTCCAGTTCTTCAGCCACCACCCAGTTCAACACCCTCTGCAGCAATGGCGCCCTGACCGTGGTTCCGAGCAATTCCTACGGCACAGGCCTGGTAACCCTGATCAACGCCACCGCCCGCACCAGCCAGATGGTGAGCCTTGGCATCAACCGCAGCGCCAGCGCCGATACCACTTCCACCCAGGCCCATCGCTACACCGTGACCTGGACCGGTTCGGATGGCTCCATGCTGCGCCAAATCAGCCTGGTGCCCACCACGGCGGCCTGGTGCCCGTGACGAAAGCCATGAAGAAACGAAACGCCATCGAAAAGACCAGGCGGCACCGCCGAATCCCACCGCAGGGATTCTCCGTGGTGGAGCTGGTCGTGACCACGGCGATCATCATGGTGCTGGCCAGCCTCAGCATCGCGGGGGCCGTCAATCAATGGCATAGCGAGCAGACCTACGCAGTGGCCGAAGAGCTGGCCGGCTGGATCGCCACGGTCCAGCGCGCCGCCATGCGGGGGCGCCGCTGCGACATCACCATCGCCGCCGGCGGCGGCTCGCTGGGTAACGGCCAGGTGCTCGCCGTGGCCAGCCAGAGCAGCAATGCCACCCTCCAGAACAGCTGCACCGCCTACTCGCCGCTGCTGATCGAAGCGGCACCAGCCCCCGCCCAGTTCACCGTGACCCCCACCGGCCTGACGTTTTCCTTCACCCCAAGGGGCACGATCGCCAACAACAGCAGCGATCCCGTTGTGATCACGGTGACCAACGTGGCCGGGGGGGCCGTGCGTTGCATCCGACTCGATGGCCTGTTGGGCTTCACCCGGGTGGGGGTCCTGCAAGGCAGCACTTGTCAGATATGAAACCTCGCCGCCAACCCTCCTCTCGCCGCCCAGCAGGCTTCTCCATGGTGGAGCTTCTGCTGGTGTGCAGCCTGGGGCTGCTCTGCCTGGGGGCCATCCTCACCGTGGTGATCTCCTATGTGCATTCCCGCGAAAGCCTGGAAGCCATGATGCGGCTCCAGGACCAGTGGGGCCGCCTCCAATTCCTGCTCGATCGTGAGATTCAGGAATCCACGCCGGTCACCGCAGCCTCCAGCATCAATGGCAGCTGCGGCACCTCCAGCCCCACCCTGGCGCTGGAGGTGCCAGGCATGGCCGATCGGATCGTGTACTACCGCTCCGGCACCACCTTGCGGCGCTGCGGCCCCAGCATCGATGCCAATGGCAACCTGGTGGCGAGCCCGGTGAGCGATCTCCCGTTGCTCGAGGGAGTCACGAGCTTCAGCGTTGACACCAGCGACTCCGAACGCCCCAGCTACAGCGTGAGCCTGCAGGCCTCCAATGGGGTGACCTATTCCAACCAATCGCAACCCAGTGGAACCAACTTCCGCAGCCGTGTCATCAACTGATGCCCAATCCTCGCCGCCAGCCAAGCCAGAAGGCCTGGCCATCCGTTGCTCCATCGGCCCTAGCCCCATCGGCCCTCGCCCTTATGGGCGTGCTCTGGCTCACGGGCTGCGGAGGCCCCAAGACCCCGATGATCTCCCTCACCCTGAAGGCCCAGCGCATCTGTCAAGAACAACAGGCCGAGCTGCCGCCGCGGACGCCCCCCAAGGAAGCACGCCTCGCCTACGCGGCATGCCTCGACACGGTTGGCCAGGAAACGAAAGCCCCGCCGATGGAGGCCACCCCCAGCCCAACGCCAGTTCCCACCAGCGATCCAGCCGGGGCCAGCGCCGCCGAGCGCTATCTCTTCTGCCGTTTGCACAGCGAAGACGTCCAGGCCGCCTCCGTGGCCTACAACAAGGCCCACTGGGCCCTGCTCAACCTGCGCAGCGATCCCAACACCGATGAATTCCGCAGCGCCGAAGCCGACCTGGCCCGGGCGGTGGAAGGGCTGGAGGCGGCCATCCCGATCCGGATGCGGGGTGGGCTGGATCTGGTTCCGGATGCCATGCGCCAGTTCCAGAGCTGTGATCGCAGCAGCTTCGAGTGAAGCCCAGCGGCCCAACCTTTCAGCCAGTAGCGCCGCCCAGCGATCGCGGCAGGGGCCAACTCAGGGCCTCAGCTCCTGATCGGCAAACACAAGCACATCCACATTGCTGAGCTGCACCGAAGCGTTGCCGCTACTGAAGAGTACGTAGCAGCTGCTGTAGGAGCAGGGCTGGCTGCTGGTGGAGGAAGACTGCAGCGTGTAGGAGGAGCGGGCGTTTTGAAAATAGAAGATATTTTCCTTATCCGACTGGCCGGCCATGGGGGCAGCACTTCCAGTCGCCCTCTCAATGCCAGGCACGTAATGGGCTGCATTTTGCCCGGAATAACAGGTCGTCGACTGGGCAGAACATGATGGATTGAAATACATATCAACTCCAGCATTTAAAGGATTGGAAGCAGTACGTGCGCTAAAAGTCGTAGCCACACCGCCAGACTGATTAATGGTCACATCCACATCCCGACTGGTGGAATTACTGGCAACCGACCCAGAACCGGCATTGGTGACACTCAATGCCAGCGCCGCACTCGCAGAACTGCAGCTAACTAAACCATCAAGAACAACCTGCGTAATATTTGTAGCAGTATCTAGCTCGCCATTAGCTTTATAAGCTGGGCCATTGCGGATCAGCACGCAGGGGCCAGACCAGGGGCGATCGGCAAGAGTGCCAGTTGCCATCGAAATTGCACGGACATTCGTCAGCAAAAATGGCTTGTAGCAGATGATCGTACTAGGAGCCCGCCAAAGGTAAAGGCTAGAACCATAGCAAGGGTTAATAGTGGAAGGGAATTGATTATTATTGTTGATTGAGATGTTGCTGGCGTTGCTGATCTCATTGCGCATCAGCGCTACGGCCCGGCTGAGGG
>JBAXOO010000015.1:0-11472 GCA_037133235.1 Cyanobium sp. ELA507 | reverse complement strand
CCCAACGGGTACGAACCGGCGGAGCGTAGATGGGGAGATGGCCCTAGGTTCGGGTTCGCCGATCCGGCCCGGCCACTGGCATGCGCAAGACCTTTGTTCTCGACACCAATGTTTTATTGCATGATCCGCAAGCCCTGACCCGCTTCGAGGACAACCACGTGGTGGTGCCGATCGAAGTGGTTGAGGAAATTGACCGCTTCAAACGGGATCCCTCCGAGAAGGGGCGTAATGCGCGCCAGGTGTCGCGTTTATTGGATGAGCTGCGGGAGCGGGGCAACCTGGCCGATGGGGTCCCCCTCGACGGGGCCAGCGGCGGCACCCTGAAGGTGGTTTTTTGCCGCAGTGAGACCCTCGCCCAGTTGCCGCCGGAGCTGCGGGCTGGCAATGGCGACAACAACATCCTGGCGGTGGCCCTGGAGCAACGTCTGGAGCAGGTGGTGGGCACCCGGCCGCCGGTGGTGCTGGTCACCAAGGACACCAACCTGCGGATCAAGGCCGATGCGGTGGGGCTGATCGCCCAGGATTACACCACCGACAAGGTCGCGATCGGCGATCTCTATCCCGGCATCTGTGAGCTTTGGGTTGATGCCGACCAGATCGACCGGGTCAAGGCGGATGGGGGCCTGCCCCTGGCGGCCCTCAGTCCGGAAAGCCTGAAGGCGGCCGGCGGCCTTCAGGCCAATGAGGGCGTCACCCTGGTCAACCAGGCCCAGCCCAACCACACCCTGCTTGCCAGGTACAGCGCTGAGCAGGCTGCCTTGCTGCCCCTGCAGCGGGCCACCAAGGTGCGGCTGGGACGGATCCAGGCCCGCAACCGCGAACAGACCTTTGCCCTCGATTTGCTGCTCGATCCGGCCGTACCCCTGGTGACCTTGGTGGGCAAGGCCGGCACCGGCAAGACCCTGCTTGCCCTGGCGGCGGGGCTGCACCAGGTGGCCGATGAACGGCTCTACGAGCGCTTGCTGGTGACCCGGCCGGTGATCTCGCTCGGCAAGGAGATGGGCTTTTTGCCTGGCGATCTGGAAGAAAAGATGGGACCCTGGATGCAGCCGATCATCGACAACCTCGATTTTCTGCTGGGCGGTGGTGAGGAGGGCAGTGGACAGCAGGGAGGACGGGGCGGCCAGCGCGGTCCGCGCAACAGCTGGGCCGATCTCAAGGGCATGGGATTGCTGGAAGTTGAGGCTATCAGCTATATCCGTGGCCGCTCGATTCCCAGGCAGTTTATGGTTGTGGATGAATCTCAAAACCTCACCCCCCATGAGGTGAAGACCATTGTGACCCGGGTCGGCGAGGGCACCAAGATCATCTTTACCGGTGATCCCTATCAGATTGATAATCCCTATGTCGATGCTGAAAGCAATGGCCTAACCTGGCTGGTGGAGCGCTTCAAAGGCCAGCGTTTGGCCGGCCATGTGACGCTGTTGCGCGGTGAGCGCTCCGAACTAGCCGAACTGGCGGCCAATCTCCTCTGAGCCCCTGGCATCGCCCTGGGTCCATGGCAAGCTGCGCAGCAGTGCGGTGGGAGCCCGCGATGGTGCTGCGGAAGGCCCTAGTGGTCGCTGGGCGATTCCCTCGTGCGTTTGGCAGGGGCCCAGGTCTTGTCTTCGCTGGGGCCCTCCTGCTTGGCCTTGCGCCGTGGCCCGTGGCCCTACCCTCTGCCATCGCCCAGGCGCCCGCGGTGGCGGTCGCTGAGGCCGGCGTTCCTTCCTACAGCCATCCCGAAGTCCGCGAGGTGGTGGAGCTGGTGCAGGCCGCAGCCGCCGCGGTGAAAAGCCGCGGAGAGGCGGCCTTTTCCGATTTCCGGCGCCGGGGTGCCCCCTGGTTCCAGGGCGAGCGCTATGTGTTTGTGCTCACGCCCGACGGCAAGAGCGTGGTCTATCCGCCGGATCCCCGCGGCGAAGGAACCAGCTATCTCGACTTTCAGGACCTGGGCGGCAAGCTGTTTGGTCGCGAGTTCTTGGCGGTGGCCCAGGAGCCACCGGGCCGGGGTTGGGTGCATTACCAGTGGCGCCGGCCCAATCCGGATGACCGCCGGCCTGTCTGGAAGGCCACCTACCTTGAGAGCGTGACTGCCCCCTCGGGCCAACACTATCTGGTGCTCTCCGGTCTCTATGACCCTCCGATGGAGCGGGTCTTCGTGGTCCAGCAGGTGGATGCCGCTGCGGCTTTGCTGCAGCGGGAAGGCAGGGCTGCCTTCGAGCAGCTTCGCGACCGCCGCAGTCGCTTTTTTTACCAGGATGCCTACGTGTTTGTGGTGTCCCCCCAGGGGCAGCTCCTGCTCAACCCCGCCTTCCCGGCCCTGGAGGGCAGCAACCTGCTCGGGCTTCCTGAGCCGGGTGATCGGGCCAATGCCCAGGCTTCGCTGCGCACGGCCCTGTCCCAGGGCTCGGCCTGGACCGTTTACAACTGGCCCCGGCCTGATCAGTCGACCCTGAGGGAGCGCAAGACCACTTACCTGCGCCGGGTGATCTTGCCGGGTGGGGAGATCCTGGTGGTGGGATCCGGGCTCTACGCCGATTTCTGATCTCCCCTTCCCTCAGACCATCCGCTCCGGTCGCACCAACGCATCGAACTCCTCAGCGCTGAGGTGGCCCAGCCCCAGGGCCGCTTCCCGCAGGGTGAGGTCGTGGTGGTGGGCGTGTTCGGCGATTGCGGCGGCCCGGTCGTAACCGATGGCAGGGGTCAGGGCCGTCACCAGCATCAGGCTGCTCTCCAGCAGCGATTCGATCCGGCCGCGGTTGAGTTCAAGGCCCTCAACACAAAACATCCGGAATCCCTCGCAGGCGCCCCGTAGCAGCTCGATGCTCTCCAGGAGGTTGTGGGCGATCAGGGGCTTGAACACATTGAGCTCGAAGTTGCCCTGGCTGGCGGCCATCTGTACGGCGGTGTTGTTGCCCATCACCTGCAGGGCCACCATGGTGAGGCTCTCGCACTGGGTGGGGTTCACCTTGCCCGGCATGATCGAGGAGCCCGGTTCATTTTCCGGCAGGATCAGTTCACCCAGGCCGCAGCGGGGCCCGCTGCCAAGCCAGCGGATGTCATTGGCGATCTTCATCAGGCTGCCGGCCAACACCGTGAGGGCCCCGTGGGCCGCCGCCAAGGGTTCGTGGCCGGCGAGGGCCTGGAACTTATCGGGGGCGCTGGTGAAGGGCAGACCCAGCCGTTCGGCCAGCCGCGCCGCCACCGCCTCGCCGAAACCGGGTGGGGCATTGAGGCCGGTGCCTACGGCGGTGCCGCCAATGGCCAGCTGATGCACCTGGGGGAGGCTGGCGCGCAGGGTGTCGAGCCCGAGGCTCAGTTGGGCGGCGTAGCCACCAAATTCCTGGCCTAGCCGCAGGGGCACTGCATCTTGCAGGTGGGTGCGGCCGATCTTGATCACTCCGCCCCAGCGCTGGGCCCGCTCTGCCAGGGCGGCCCGCAGCGCCTCGATGGAGGGGATCAGCTGCCGCTGCAGCCGCAGGGCCACCGCCAGGTGCATGGCGGTGGGGACGGTGTCGTTGCTCGACTGGCTGAGGTTCACGTGGTCGTTGGGGTGCACTGGGCTTTTGCTGCCCAGCACCCCGCCAAGGGCTTCGATCGCCCGGTTGGCGATCACCTCGTTGGCATTCATGTTGCTCTGGGTGCCAGAACCCGTTTGCCACACCTTGAGCGGGAATTCGGCGTTGAGCTTGCCCGCGGCCACCTCGTCCGCGGCGGCCACGATGGCTCGGCAGAGGGCCGGATCCAGCCGCCCAAGGTCGCGGTTCACCTCGGCGCAGGCCGCCTTCAGTTCGCCGAAGGCGTGGATCAACTCCAGCGGCATGGCCGTGCCGAAGGGGAAATGGTGGATCGAACGTTCGGTCTGGGCTCCCCAGTAGTGGTGAGCCGGCACCTCCACGGCGCCGAGGCTGTCCGTTTCCCGCCGCAGGGCCGTGAGCATGGCGGGGGGGCTACTCCCCGGGTCGGGAGCCCCGCTGCTGGAGGGATCGCTCATCGGCCGCCGGTCACCACTTCGCTGTTGAGCTCGTTGAAGCTGCGGGTGCTGCCCGCGCCGGAGAGGGGCGGCAGGGGAAGGCCGGTGGCGCTGCTCACGGCGGCGTTGATGGCGTCGATTTCCACCTGACCATTGGCATCGAACACCACATTTGCCTCGCGATCAAACACCACAACCTGGGGGATGAGGCCGCTCCAGTAGCGGGAGGGATCACCGGGTGGAAGGTCAGCGGCGGCGGCCTTGCCGCCAGGCCGCAGGGGATCGCTCACCAGGGGAATCAGCTCAATGCTGTTGCCCCAGATCCTTTGCAACTCCGACACCACCGGCGCGAAGCGCTTGCTCACGCTGCTGTCATCGAGGTAGTAAACCACCACACTCACCCGGTGCGCTTCCAAGGCCTGGGCCAGGCTGCTGCGGGGGGGCACCAGGGAGCCGTTACCGGCGTAGAGGGCGAAGATATTGCCGTCGAAGTGGTCGTTCTCCAGGCTGGCGGCCACCGGGGCCACGGCGGTGCCCAACCAGGCGCTGATCAGGAGAACCAGGGCGGCCAGGGCAAGGCCGGCCCGCTGGAGTTGAGCCTTCCGATCGGACCAACCGGAGCGGCCGGTGGCTTCGGAACGTCGTTCCGGTCCGTTTGTTGGGTGCTGGGTTTCTGCGGGGCCTGGACGGCCGCTCGAGGAGCGTGGGGCGAGGGGGGGCAAGACCGCTGTGGGCATTTGGGCCCATTGTGCCCGCCACCGCTCAACCCCGGCCGAAGCTACGCCCCATGCCCTGGGCGATGCCCCGACCCACCAGACCAATGGCCCTCCCGACCACCTGAGTGAGCAGCACCACCACCAGATCCCCTAGGCCGCGGACGAGGTTCTGCACCTGGGGTGCCAGGGCATCCCGGGCCTCCAGGGTCAGGGTGACCAGCTGTTGCAGCCAGCCGAGCTGGCGGAGTTCCCGGTCGCGGGGTTCGGTGAGATCGATGCTGTCGATCGCGCCGGCCTCGATCCGGAAGAGGGGCCGCCGGCTTTCGTAGAGCTGAACGGGACGGCTGATCAGGTTGCCCCAGCGTTGCTGGGCATTGAGCTGGTTGCGCAGGCGTTCGAGGTTGCGGGTGGAGAGAAGCTCTGGCTTGAGCAGATAACGGCGCAGCTCGGGCCATTCGGCGCAGACTGCGAGCACCTCGGCGCTGATCAGTTCAGCGGAGCGCACCAGCCAGTTGGCCAGCAGCATTTCGAGGTAAAGCAGAGCCTGGGGCTCATCGGCACCGAGCAGGCGACCCTCCACTAGCAGGGGTCTGGCCTGCACCAGGGTGGTGAGCATGGCGGTGGGATCGGGAAGTTCGGGATCCCGCAGATCAAATTCACCGGCCGTCATCAGGGTCTCGGCCACCGGCCGGAGCACGCCGTCACTGGGGAGCTGCACGTAGGAGCCGGCCATGCGGCGTAGGGCCTGGCGGCGCAGTTCGGGCTGCAAGCTTTCCCAGGTGTTGAGCAGGGTTTCGCCCCGCAACTCCTTCTCCTGCAAACGGCCCCGGAGCAACTGGAATTGCTCCAGCAGGGCCAGCAGCAGGTCCCGGCGCCGGTCGGGCTGGAGTCCGTCGAGGGCCAGCAACTGGCCGCTGCGGTTGGCGGGGCCGCCTTCGGCGGCGCGGTTGAGGCGGTCGCGCACGGCTTCCCAGATGCCATCGGCGGTGCGTTGACGCAGGGTGAGACTCACTCCCCGCTCGCCCCCTCCCATGCCCCCTGGGGCGAGCAGGGATGGGGCTTCCTTCGTTGCCATGGGAAAGGACTCCCCCTCGGCAAATCCACTGCCCCAGGCCAGCCCCAGGGGCCCCCAGAGCCAGAGCAGCAGTTGGCGGGCGGCCCGCAACTCCCGCAGCCGCCCCTCCAGTAGGAGCTGGGCCAGCACGCCTTGGGAACGGCCATGGAGCAGCTGCTCGCAAAGCCCAAGTTCGGCATCGATCTGTTGGAGACCACTCACCAGCAACCACTGCCCCAACCCCAGGGGCATCTGACCACCGGCGGGCTGCTCGGCCGTTGCCGCCGGGCCGAGTTCCACCACCCGTCCACCGGCCAGCAAGGTGGCGACGGACTCTCGCAGGCTTTGGGCTTCGGGTTGCTCAAGCAAGCCCTGCAGGGGCAGGCCCAGCAGGAAGCGGTTGGGGTAGGAGGGGCGAGCCGGCAGCAGGAGAAACAGGGGGGCCGGTTGCCAGCGGTCGAGCAACTGACGCACCTCCGCTTCCAGCCTTGGAGCAGGGGGAAGGGTGGTGAGGCTCCAGACCACCAGGGCGGGTGTCTCGGTTAGATCTCGCCCTTCCTCTGCCACCCGATAGCCGGCGGGGTCGGCCTCCAACCAGTGGAGTAGCCCTTGGCGTTGCAGGGGCTCGGCAAAGAGAAGCAGAAGGGGTCCCGGCTCTGCCCTGCGGCGACTCACAACAAAAACCAGCAGTGGCCCAACCTTAACGAGCCTGGTCGGTTGATTCCACTCCCTGGAGCTCAGCCGATGCGGCGACCGCTGAGGTTGAGGGTGTAGCTGGCGATGCTGAAGCCGGTCTCGGCCTCGATGCAGCGCAGCAGCTCGGGGGGTAGCACCACATCCAGGTCGTGGATGGCACCGGTTTCGATGCAGGTGAGGTGGCTATGGGGATCTGCCCGGTACCCGTAAAGCCGACCGCTGGCCCGGTCGAGGCATTCGATCACCCCCGCCGACTGGAGCGCTTCGAGATTTTGGTAGACCGAGGTGTGGCCAATATTACGGCCGAGATTGTTCAGCTTTTCGAAGATGTCGCGGGCGCTGAGGTGGGTGCGTTCGGCCCAGAGCAGATCGAGCACCATCCTTCTCTGGCGGCTGAGGCGCATGCCCAGTCCACGGCAATGGCGATAAACCTCCTCCAGGTTGACTGGGGGTGGTGGATCTCCAGGGACAACCGGCTCTGCCGGCGGTGGCGATGTGGCAAGGGCCACGGCGGCAGAGGAGGCAATTAACGCGATGGGCCTGTTATAGGGCAATCGGCCCAACGCCGCCTTCTGGTTCGTTGGGATGGGAGCGATTCAGGCGATCGACAGGCCCCCTGGATCCTGGAGCCTTGCCGGACCGATGGCCTGGAGGGCTTCCCGCAGCTCGACCCGGCCGTCGTACAGGGCACGCCCCACGATCACGCCTTCCACGCCAAGGGGTACGAGGCTCAGCAGGCTCAGCAGGTCGGTGAGGTCGCCGATGCCACCGGAGGCGATCACCGGAATCGAACTGGCCAGGGCCATGCGGCGCAGAAAGGCGAGGTTGGGGCCCGCCAGGGTGCCATCGGTGGCGATGTCGGTGGTGATCAGGGCGGCGACGCCGCTGCCCTCCAAGCTGGCGGCCAGGGCTTCGGCCTCCACTTCGCTTTCTTCGATCCAGCCGCGGGTGGCGACCCTGCCGTTGCGGGCATCAATTCCCACCACAATCCGGCCCGGATGACGAGCAGCCAGCTCCCGCACCAGTTGGGGCTCCTCGATTGCCACGGTGCCGAGGATCACCCGGTCGAGCCCTATGGCCAGCAGGGCCTCGGCCCGCTCCAGCGAGCGCACCCCACCGCCCAGTTGCACCGGAATCGACAGGGCGGCGGTGATCTCCCGAACCACGGCGTCGTTGACCGGTTGGCCGCTGCGGGCCCCATCGAGATCGACCAGGTGGAGCCTCCCGGCTCCCTGGGCCTGCCAGGCCAGGGCCTGGGCCACCGGGTCGTCATTGAAGTGGGTCACCTGGCCGTAGTCACCTTGGTGCAGCCGCACGCAGTGGCCGTCGAGGAGGTCGATGGCGGGGATGATCTGCATGGCGCGGCGTAGGGACTGCCAGCCAGGCTGCCAGAGCTGGCGGTCGCGCAGGCTCCGCAGCGGCACCACCAGGCGGAAGGAGCGCTCCAGCACCGCCGCCAGTTCCACCGCCCGTTCGGAACCTTTGCCCCGCTCGCCGATCAGGGCGAAATGGCGGTAGCCGCCGGTGCTCGCCAGCACGGCCGGCTGGGCGGTCCAGGCGGGTCCGATCGGCATGGCGGCGCTCCTGCGGGCGGTTGCTTGATTGTGTCGGTCGGGTTGGCCATCCCGCCAAGCGTCCTCAGCATGGGGCTTGCCGCCTTGTTGTCATGAGCTCCGATCCGATGGTGCCGAAGGGAGCAGTTCCGCCGCTGGCGCTCCCATTCCGCCCAGATCGTGACCAGGCCAGCCGCATGGAGTCAGGCCGCTGGAGGTCAGACCGGGTCCGCCGTGTGGCGCTCTGCAGCGGCGTGGCATCCGGACTGGTCCTGGCTGGGCTGATCCCTTGGGCTCCTGCGGCCATGGCCGGCTCGGCGGCGCCGTCGCTTCAACCCCAGCTCGCCTCGGCCCCGCCCCGAACCGACCGCTCACCCCTGCGTTTCGTGATGATCCCCAAGGTGGGCCATCCCTGGTTTGAGCAGGTGCGCCAAGGCGCCCTGTCCGGCGCCGCCATGCTCTCCAGCCAGACCGGCCGCCGGGTGAGCATCGAGGAGATGGCCCCGCCGCAGGCCACGATCGCGCTGCAGCAGCAGATGCTGGCCAAGGCGATTGCCACCAAGCCCGCCGGCATCTTCATCGATCTGCTCGATCCGGCCGCTCTTAATCCCTTGCTGAGCCAGGCCCGGGCCGCCGGGATCGGCCTGGTGGTGTTCGATTCCGCTTCGCCCGAGGCCCTGGTGATCACTGCTGTCGGCAACGACGACTGCCGTCAGGCCAGCATCGGCTCCGAGCGCCTGGTGGCGTTGCTGGGGGGACGGGGCGAGGTGGCGATCATGCAGGGCGTGCCCACGGCGCCCAATCACGCGACCCGGTTCCGCTGCCACCAGGAGGTGTTCCGCCGTTACCCCGGCATCACGGTGGTGGCGACCCCCAGCGATCAGGACGACATCGCCAGGGCCGAGCGCGAGGCCCTGGCCACGATGCGGGCCCATCCCAACCTGCGCGGCTGGGTGGCGACCGATGCCAGTGGCCCGATCGGGATCGGCCGCGCCATTGCCAGCCTCGGGGCTCAGGGCCGGGTCAAGGCCGTGGGGATCGATGATCTACCCGAGCTGGTGGAGCAGGTCCGCGCCGGCGTGGTGGATTCCTCCGTGGCCACCCGCCCGCGGGCCCAGGGTCACTGGGCCGTGCTGGCCTTGTGGCAGCAGAGCCTTGGGGCGCCCACCATCGAGCGGATCGACACGGGCATCACCCAGGTGAAGTGAGCCCGGCGGCCGGGGGCGTTGAATGGCGGCCGGTTTCACGGCCCGCCCGCGGGTTTCGGCATGGACATCCTGGTGATGGGCGGCACCCGCTTCGTGGGCAAGCCGCTGGTGCAGTTGCTGCAGAGCGCCGGCCACACCCTCACCCTGTTCACCCGCGGCAAGCAGCCCGTGCCCACCGGGGTGGAGCACCTGGTCGGCGATCGCGGCACCGCCGAGGGGCTGCAGCAGCTCGAAGGTCGCCGCTTCGATGTGATTGTCGACAGCTCGGGCCGCACCCAGGCCGATTCCAGCGCTGTGATTGAGCGAACCGGTTCGCCTTCTCACCGTTTTGTCTACGTGAGTTCGGCCGGGGTCTATGCCGATAGCGAGCTCTGGCCCCTCGATGAGGACAGCCTCATCGATCCGGCCAGCCGCCATGCCGGCAAGGCCGAAACCGAGGCCTGGCTCAGGCAACAGGGCATCCCCTTCACCAGTTTCCGGCCCACCTACATCGTGGGGCCTGGCAATTACAACCCGGTCGAGAGTTGGTTCTTTGATCGCGTCTGCCACGGCCGGCCCGTGCCCCTGCCTGGCGATGGCAGCACCATCACCCAGCTGGGCCATGTGGCCGATCTGGCGGCGGCAATGGCCCGCTCGATCGAGGTGGAGGCCGCTGCTAACCGTGTCTACAACTGCACCGGCAGCCAGGGTGTGACCTTCCGCGGGCTGGTGGAAGCCGCGGCCCGGGCGGCCGGGGAGGATGCGGCCACGGTGGAGATCCGCAGCTTCGATCCGGCCGGCCTGGACAAGAAGGCCCGCAAGGCCTTTCCCCTCCGCCTGGCCCACTTCCTCACCGACACCCATCGGGTGCGGCGGGAGCTGGCCTGGGAACCGGCCTTCGACCTGGAGGCCACCCTCGCAGACAGCTTCCAGCACGATTACCGCCTGCGGATGCCGACCAGCCCCGATTTCTCCAGCGATGAAGCCCTGCTGGCGGGGTGAGGGCCCGGGGGCGATGCGACTCGCGATGGGCCGTGATCCTCAAGCGATCACGTCCATCACCGGCCCGTGGCTTGGCGCCCCTGCTTCAGGTAACCCCAGGCCGAGCTGAGGGCCAGGACCAGCGAAGGCCAGAAAAGCCACCAGCCGACCACCTGCAGCATTACGGGCAGCCCGAAACCGCCGGCGCCACCCGCGGGTACCCCCAGGGTCCAATCGGCCGGCCATAGCAACAACAGCAGGGCCGCGAACTGGAGGATGGTCTTGGCCTTGCCCGCCAGGGAGGCCGGCCCGCCGCTGCCTTGGCCGGCGCGCCAGCCCGAGATCAGCAGCTCCCGGGCCAGCAACAGCCACACCGCCCAGATCGGCAGCAAGCCGCGGGCCGCCAGCCAGAGCAAGGGGGCACAGATCAGGATCTTGTCGGTGAGGGGATCGAGCCGGGCCCCCCAGACCGAACCTCCGCCGGCGCGGCGGGCCAGGGCCCCGTCAGCAGCATCGCTGAGGGCGCCCAGCAGCAGCAGCCCCCAGGCCAGGCCGTCGTATCCGGCCGAAAGGGCCAGGAGCAGCGGCAGTCCGAGCAGGGCCCGGCCGATGGTGAGCAGGTCGGCGAGACGGCGCATCACGGGCACTCCCACGGGCACAGCAGGCGGCGGGGCCACCGGATTCAGGCGTGTGACCATCCTGCCCGCCGGCCTTTCAGGGCGGCAGTCCCGCCCGCACAATGGAGGGAACGCAACGGCAGGATCCGGGGATGGTGGTGGAACGGTCGGTGGCGGAGGTGATGACCAGCCCGGTGCTCAGCGTGCAGCGCGCAACGCCCCTCCAAGAGGCGGTGAAGTTGATGAGCGAGCACCACGTGAGTGGTCTGGCGGTGGTTGGTGAAGCGGGTGAGTTGGTGGGTGAGCTCACCGAAACGGACCTGATGGTGCGCGAAAGCGGCTTCGACGCAGGCCCCTACGTGATGCTGCTCGATGCGGTGATCTACCTGCGCAATCCGCTGGAATGGGACCGCCAGGTTCACCAGGTGCTGGGCAACACCGTGGCCGATGTGATGGGTTCCCACCTTCATGCTTGTGAAGCTTCAACCCCATTGCCCGCGGCGGCCAAGCTGTTGCACGACCGCTCCACCCAGCGTTTGTTTGTCTTGGATGGTGAGCGGCGCCCGGTGGGGGTGCTGACCCGCGGCGATGTGGTGCGGGCCTTGGCGGCTGCGGGCTAATCCCCCTGGCTTGCCATCAGGGCAAGGGCGGCGGTGGGGCGATCGGCGGCGGCGGCGCCACCGGTAGGGCTGCCCGGGGTGAGGCCACTGGGG
>JBAXOO010000014.1:0-11608 GCA_037133235.1 Cyanobium sp. ELA507 | reverse complement strand
GATCAAGGGGCCCTCTACCTGATCCAGCGTCGTGGAGCCCTGGCCCTGGTGGACCGTGGTGAGATGACCCCTGAGTTGGCCGCCCGATTGGCCCCCGAATGGGCTTCCTTCCCAACCCTGGTGGGTTCGAGCTACTACGGCCAGCCCGTCAAACGATTCGACGACCTGCGTCGTTTCTACGAGGACAACCTGGCCCAACTCCGCCGCGGCGGCGAGGTCACATGGGAATCGGTCACGATCCGGGATGTCTCCCGCCGTTGTGATCAGCGGGACCTCGACTGCCGTCTAAAGATTGCCAGCACTTCGCCGGCTGTTCAGGCGCCTGAGCCTGAGCTCTCGGAAGTTCCCGGCCGGTTCTGATCGCTTCGAGGCTTCAATGGGTGGGATTTCCAGCTCATTGACTCCGGCATCAAGATTGGTCCACTGAACGCTGCGGCCTACTCGCCAAACTGTTTGACGGCGTCGGGGACAAGGGGTGGGTGAAAGGCCACCCACCCCCGCACTGATGTCCTTGGCCTGGAGTCAGCTGCCCTCCTTGTCGCGGAGTCGGGCCTTGCCCACCGTCTGCTGGGCCACCAGGTAGGCCATCACCGCCGCACCGCCAAACCCCAGGGCGTTGCGGGCCAGGGGAAGCCATTCGCTGGTTCGGGTCACGATCGGGGCGACGCCAAAAACCCCAAACAAAATCAACCAGAGAGGCGAGAGCAGCAGCACCCAGGTCCATTCGATCGAGCGATCGGCTTCCCTTGGAAAGGCGGCGATCCCCACGATCACGCCGCCGAGCACCGAGGTGCACAGGGTCAGCAGCCACTGCTCCTGGGGTAGCCCTGGCACCACCTGGCAGCCCCCCTGGGTCAGGCAACCCTCCACGGACCGCAGCGCGTCGAGGATGGCCCCGTCTTCGCCGTGGTCGCGCACGTAGTACTGGTTGCCGAAGCGGGTCTGGAGCTCCACCCAGAAGGTGCGGGGCATCAGGGCAAACAGGGCATCGCCCACGTTGAAATTGAGCAGGTTGCCGCCGCGGGGATCGGCCACCAGCACCAGGCTGCGCTGGTCGAGGTTCCAGAATTCCTTCACCGCCAGCCCTGGCGTGCGTTCGTATTGGGTCAGCACCCGCAGCTTCCAACCGCTGCTGCTCTCAAAATCCTGCAGCTCCGTTTCCAGCGCTGAGCGCTGACGATCGGTGAGCGCCTTGGCCAGGTCGATCACCGGGGTGGGGTGGTCGGGCAGCAGCTCGGGATTGTCATAGGCCCAGGCCGCTGGTACCCCCAACGGCGTCAACAGGCAGAACAACAGCAGCAGCAAGCCAGCCAGCCGCTGCGGCCACGGAGCGGTGGGAAGGCCCGGGGGGTGGGTCATGGCACGGTCAGCGTGGGCTGGCATTCTCACCGTTGCAGGGTCCCTTCCGCATGAGCTCCGGTTCCCCCCACCCCGCGACGGCCCCCGGTGATTCCACGGCCGAATCCGCCACGCCTGCTTGGCTGCTGGAACGCCTGCAGGAGGCGGGGGGCCGGGTTCCGTTTCGCACCTACATGGAGTGGGCCCTCCACGACCCGGCCTTTGGGGCCTATGGGGCCGGCCGGCTGGCGATTGGTCCCCGCGGAGATTTCGCCACCGCCCCTTCCCTGGGTCCGGCCTTTGCTGAATTGCTTGCTCCCCAGCTGGCCGAATGGTTGCGGGCGCTCGGTGATGGACCGCTAGCCCTGGTGGAAACCGGCCCGGGGGAGGGGCACCTTGCCGGTCAGCTGGCCAGGGCCATCCACAACGGCTGGCCCCAGCTCGCCGCCCGCTGCGAACTGGTGCTGGTGGAACCCAATCCCGGCATGGTCCGCCGCCAGCAACGCCTGCTGGAGGGGGCCGAATTGCCGCTGCGCTGGTGCGATTTCGAAGGGCTAGCGGCTGCCCCTTTGCGCGGTGTGGTGCTGGCCCATGAGGTGCAGGATGCCCTGGCGGTGGAGCGCATCGTTTGGGATGGCAGCCGCTGGTGTCAGCAGCAGGTGGCCCGGACGGAGCAGCAAAGCCTGGAGCTTGTCGTGGGGGACCCCCTAGAAGGCTGGGCCCACGACCAACTCGCTCTGCTGGGGCTCCTGCCCCCTCCAGATGGCCCACAGCGGCCTGCGGGGTGGACCACCGAACTCCATCCGGGCCTTGGTCCTTGGCTGGAGCAGGCGGGCTCGGCCCTGGCCGAGGGAAAGTTGCTGGTGGTCGATTACGCCCTGGAGGCCAGCCGCTACTACGCCCTCCAGCGCGCCGCTGGCACCCTCATGGCCTACCGCCAGCAGCTGGCCAGTGGGGATCCCTTGCGCGAGCCCGGTAGCTGGGATCTCACCACCCACCTCTGCCTGGAGGCCCTGCAACGGGCCGCCACCGCCAGCGGTTGGGCTGTGCTCGGATCCTGCCGCCAGGGGCAAGCGCTGCTGGTTCTGGGATTGGCCCAGGCCCTTCATGACCTCCAGGGGGAGGTGGGCCAAGCCGGGGCGCAAGGCCTGGCGGAGCGGCTAGCCACCCGGGAGGCCCTGCTGCGGCTCGTGGATCCGGCCGGGCTGGGGGATTTCCGCTGGATTGCCTTGGCACGGGGTGGGGCGGCTGCGCCCATCCCCCGCTTTCTGCGCGAACCGGCCGTCTGATCCACCGGCGACAGCGCCAGCCCACCACCCAAGCGGCTGGTGGCCAACCCCGATCGCCCAGCTGTGGAGGGCTGTGGCATAGCGGTGGCACTGGAAGGAGGCCTGGTCATATCCGAGGGATGCTTCGACCCCTGCGCTCCTGCCCTCCTTCCTCCCCTTCGGCTTTCGGCTGGGATGGGGCCTTGGTGGAGTTTCGCGGTTTCAGGGGGGTGGATGGCTCCTTCCAAGCTTTCACGCTCCAACTCAACCGTGGCGGCGATCCCGATGGGGTGGCCCTCTGGTTCCAGCGGGCCTTGGCCCTGGCCGATGGCCCCGAAGACTTCGCCCCTGCCTGCCTTCGCTGTGCGCCTGGGCCCTGGGTCATGCTGGCCGGGGCCAGGGTTGAGGCCATGGCGGGTTACCGCTATCGGGTCGGGCTTGGCCGCCGGAGCGGTGGGGCTCTGCGGCTTGAATGCTGGCGCCACTACGGGCCCACGATGGGCTGGCAGCGTCGCTGCGGTCCGATGCCGCTCCACCTGTTTCTGGCCCACCGACTGGCGGGCCCGCGGCTGGTTCAGGCCTGCGGAAGGGCCGCCAAGGCCTGAAGGATCGTGCCGGTGTCCACGTCATCGCGGATTTCCACCGCGCCGATGCCGGTTGGCAACACAAAGCGCACCCGCCCATCGCGCACCTTCTTATCCCCCTGCAGACAACGCAGCACCTGCTCGGATTCCAGCCTCGGCCAGTGGAGCGGAAGGCCCGCGGCCGCCACCAGCGCCCTCTGCCGATCGCGATCGGCACTGCTCCACAACCCCAGTTCCAGGGCAATCTCCCCGGCCGCCAGCATCCCGAGTGCCACGGCCTCGCCGTGGAGATAGGTGCCGTAGCCGCTCAGGGTCTCCACCACATGGCCGAGGGTATGGCCGTAGTTGAGGATCGCCCGCAGGCCGCCTTCGCGCTCATCGGCTGCCACCACCCGGGCCTTGGCGTTGGCCGAGCGCTCCAGCAGCCGCTGCAGCAGGGCCGGCCCCACGGCCTCCAGGCTGGCCAACCCCGCCAAGGCATCCCGCTGAGCGGCCGCTTCGAGCTCCGCGAAGAGGGGGGGGTCGCCGATCACGCCGTACTTGATCACTTCGGCCATTCCGGCCCGGAATTCCCGCTCCGGCAGGGTGGCCAGAACCTCGGGATCGACCAGCACGAGCTTGGGCTGGTGGAAGGCCCCGATCAGGTTCTTGCCGCCGGGGTGGTTCACCCCCGTCTTGCCCCCGATCGCCGCATCCACCATGGCCAGCAGGGTGGTGGGCACCTGCACCACGGCGATGCCCCGCAGCCAGGTGGCGGCGGCAAAGCCGGCCATGTCACCCACCACCCCACCGCCCAGGGCCACCAGCACCGATCCCCGCTCCAAACGCTGGGCAAAGGCGGCGTCATGGATCAGGGCCACGGTGGCTGGCGTCTTCTGGTCTTCGCCTGCCTCGATCACCAGCTGCTCCAGCAGAAAGCCAGCCGATTCGAGGCTGCGGCGGCAGGTGGCGCCGTAGTGGTGCTCCACCACCGGGTTGGTGACCACCAGTACCTTGCTACCTGCCTTCAGCTTCTGCTCCAGCAGGAGGTCGCCAAGGTTGGCCAGGCTGCCGGCACCGATCACGATCGGATAGGGCTGGCTCTCCAGGAGGACCGGGATGGTCTTGGTCGGCACGACCACACCCATGGCGCTCTCGAGATCACATTCCCGAGGAGTCTGACCGACCACCCCCAATCCCTTTCCTTCCGCCCGCGCGCCTCGGCCCGGCGCCTGCGCCACCTCAGCCCCCGGCCTGGATCACCGCCAAGACCGCCTGGCCATAGCGATTCAATTTGGCCTGGCCCACACCCGCCACGGTGCCCAGCTCGGTCAGGCTGCTGGGCCTGCTGGCGGCGATCTCGATGAGGGTGCGGTCATGGAACACCACGTAGGGGGGCACCCCCTGCTCCCGAGCCTGCAACAGCCGCCAACTCCTGAGGGCTTCGAAGTGTCCCTGTCCCTCGTCGCCTAGCTCAGGGGGGGATGCGGCAGCGCCCCGCTCACCGGCCGCAGGGGGCCGCCGCTCCTTCGCCGGCGGCGGCAGGCGCAGCGCCAGGCTGGCCTCCCCCCGCAGCAGGGGTTTCACCAGGTCTTCCGAGCCAAAGCGCAGCCCCCCGCGGGCCTCGCCGTCGCTCACCAGATAGCCCCGGGCCACCAGCTGGCGAAACAGCGAGCGCCATTGGCCCCGATCGAGCTCCTTGCCGATGCCGTAGACGCTCAGCTTGCCGTGGCCCAATTCCCGAATCCGGGCCGTATCCCCCCCCAGCAGCACGTCCACCACATGGGCGGCGCCGAAGCGTTGGCCGGTGCGATAAACGGCCGAGAGGGCCTTACGGGCCGGTTCGGTGCCATCCACCGAGCGGTCGGGTTCCAGGCAGAGGTCGCAGTTGCCGCAGGCTGCGGCCAGGGTCTCGCCGAAGTGGCTCAGCAGCACCTGCCGCCGGCAGACGGAGGCCTCGCTGAAGCCGATCAGGGCGTCGAGCTTTCCATGCTCAATCCGCTTTTGGGCCTCCGGGGCGTCGGAATCGTCGATGAAGCGGCGCAGCTGGGGCACATCCCCGGCCCCATGAACCATCCAGGCCACCGCGGCCAATCCATCGCGGCCGGCCCTACCCGTTTCCTGGTAGTAGGCCTCCAGGCTCTTGGGCAGGTCCACGTGGGCCACGAAACGCACGTCGGGCTTATCGATGCCCATGCCGAAGGCGATCGTGGCCACCACGATCACGCCGCTCTCGCGGCGGAAGCGGGTGAGGGCCGAGCTGCGCGCCTCGGCGCTGAGGCCCGCGTGGTAAGCCACCGCATCAAAACCGGCGGCCCTCAGGTCGGCGGCGAAGCGATCCACCCGGCTGCGGGAGCGGGCATACACGATGCCGGCTTCCCCGCGGCGTTCGGCCAGGAAGGTCAGCAGCTGGCGGCGGGGGTCGTCTTTGTCGCGCAGGAGATAGCGGATATTGGGCCGATCGAAGCTGGCCAGAAAAACCCGACCCTCTTGAAGCCTCAGGCGCTCGCGGATCTCGTCGCGGGTGCGGGGATCAGCGGTGGCCGTGAGGGCGAGCCGGGGGATGGCGGCGAAGCGCTCGGCAAGCACCGCCAACTGCAGATATTCGGGCCGGAAATCATGGCCCCACTGGGACACGCAATGGGCCTCGTCGATGGCGAACAGCGCCAGCGGGATGGATGCAAGGCGATCGAGAAACCCCGGGCTCAGCAGCCGCTCCGGGGATACATAGAGGAGATCCAGCTCGCCCCGCTCAAGGGCCCGCCACACGGCAGATGCCTCGGAGGCCTCCAGAGAGGAGTTGAGGGCGGCGGCCCGCACGCCCGCCTGGCGCAGGCCCTCCACCTGGTCCTGCATCAGGGCGATCAGGGGCGACACCACCAGGCCCACGCCGCTGCGGCACAGGGCCGGAATCTGATAACAGAGGGACTTGCCTCCGCCGGTCGGCATCAGCACCAGGGCGGAACCGCCGCCCACCACATGGGCCACGATCTCGGCCTGCGGGCCGCGGAAGGCGCCATAGCCGAACATCTCGCGCAGCACCTTCTCCGGATCGGGCCCAGGCGATGGGCCAATCCCAGGGGGGGCTTGATGGGCTGCAGCGGCGGGGGCGAGAGGGGCCCCGGCTCTGGAGGGATCGGCGGTTGGGATGGCGGCCTCCGGAATGGGATCACCATCACAGCAGTTCCACCCCGTGGCCCGTTCACAATGGGGCCCATGCCCGATGCCTCCAGTTCCCGCTCTACCCCTGGCACGGCCACGGCCTGGGGTTTTCTGGCGCCTGCCCTGTTGCTGCTGGCGCTCTCGGTGCTGATCCCCGGGGCCATGGCCCTACTGATCAGCTTCACCCGCAGTGGCTTGGATGTGGGTGAGCCCCTGCATTTCATTGGCCTGGCCAACTTCCAGCGCCTGCTGGCCGATCCGATGCTGGCCAAGGTCACCACCACCACCTTTCTATATCTGATCGGCGTGGTGCCGCCGATCCTGGCCGGCTCCCTGGCCCTGGCGGTGCTCGTCAACCGAAGCTTGCCGGGCATCCACGGCTTCCGCGCCGCCTTTTACACACCGGTGCTGGTGTCGCTGGTGGTGGCAGCGATCGCTTTTCGCTGGCTCTATGCCGAAAACGGCCTGCTCAACGGCTGGCTCACGGCCCTGTTTGGACCCACGGGTGCCCTTGCAGCCCTGAGCGGTGGTCGATTTCAACCGATCGGCTTCCTCACCAACCCGGCCCTGGCCCTGCCTGCGGTGATGCTGGTGACCCTCTGGAAGGGGCTTGGTTACTACATGGTGATCTTTCTGGCCGGATTGCAGGGCATCCCCCAGGAGCTCTACGAGGCCGCCGCCCTCGATGGCAGCACTGGCCTGCGCCGCCACCTCGACATCACCCTGCCGCTCTTGCGCCCCTACGTCACCCTGGTGGCGGTGATCTCGGCGATCGGTGCCACCAAGGTGTTTGAGGAGGTGTTTCTGATGACCCAGGGCGGCCCCGCTGATGCCACCCGCACCTTGGTTTATTACGTCTACGACCAAGCCTTCTCCGAGTTGGAGATCAGCTATGCCTGCACCGTGGGCCTGGCCCTCTTCCTGATCGTGCTGCTGCTCAGCCTGATCCGCTTCGCCTTCGCCGGCGACAAGGGCCTGGCCTGAGGGCTGCGCCACCCCCATGCGGTGGTTGATGGGGTGACCGATGCCCTGGCTGATGCCCTGGCCGTGGCCGTGCGGTGCGAACCTGGATCCTTGTTGGTGCCCCACCGTGGCTTCCCAGCCCCTTTCATCCATCGGCATCGTGGGCGGTGGCCAACTGGCCCTGATGCTTGCCGAAGCGGCCGCCGAGCTCGGGGTTGCCCTCCACGTTCAGACCCCCGGCGCCGACGATCCGGCTGCCCGACTCGCGACGTCCCTGGTGCTGGCCAGCCTGGATGACGCCGAGGCCACCCGCCAATTGGCCCAGGCCTGTGGGGCGATCAGTTTTGAAAACGAATGGGTGCCCATCGAGGCCCTCACGCCGCTGGCCGAAGGGGGGGTGCGGTTTGTGCCGGGGCTGGATGCCCTGGCGCCGCTGATGGCCAAGCGCTCCCAGCGGGAGTTGCTGGAGCGGCTCAACCTTCCATCGCCCCGCTGGTGTGGTCTGGAGGCCGTGCTTGACCCGGCACCGGCTCAGCAGAGGGTGGTTTCGCCTTATCAACCCCAGTCTTCGCCCCTCTGGGAGGGCGGCGGTTCTTACACCCCTGTCCCGCAGGCTTCGATCAACACCTTCAGCTCCGGTGGGCCGTTGGGCCCCAGCCTTCCCCCCGGGTTCCGCTTTCCCCTGATGGCGAAGGCCAGCCGCGGTGGTTACGACGGCAAGGGCACCGTTCCGATCAACGACCAAGGCGACCTGGAACGGTTGCTGGAGCGGGTCAACCCGGCCGATTGGATCCTGGAGGAGCGGGTGGCGTTTGAGCGCGAGCTTGCCGTGGTGGCTGCCCGTGACCGGGAGGGCCGCGTGGTGTGCTTCCCACTGGTCGAAACCCATCAACACGGCCAGGTGTGCGACTGGGTGATGTTTCCGGCGCCGGTGAACCATGCCGCCGAGGCCTTTGCCCGCAACGTGGCCGCCTCCCTGCTCACCGCCCTCGACTACGTCGGGGTGTTGGCGATCGAATTCTTCTACGGGCCGGCTGGCCTGCAGGTGAATGAAATCGCTCCTCGTACCCACAACTCGGGCCACCTCACGATCGAAGCCTGTCGCTGCAGCCAGTTTGCCCAGCAGGTGCGGGTGGTGGCGGGCCTGCCGCTGGGCTCCACCGATCCGATCGTGCCCGGCGCCCTGATGGTCAACCTGCTCGGCCCGGATCCTGGACTCTCGCCGGCTGAGGAGGCTTCCCGGCTGGCGGCCCTCCGGGCCCTGCCGAGCGCCCATCTCCATTGGTATGGCAAGAGCCACCCTGCGCCCGGCCGCAAGCTGGGCCACCTCACCGTGCTGCTCGAGGGTCTTAACCACCCAGACCGCCAGGCCGAGAAGGAGCAACGGCTCGAGCAGGTGCGTCGCATCTGGCCTTTGCCCCAGGCCGTAGAAGGGCAGCAAACCCCTTAGAGTGGCCCCGGACTGCCGTGTTGGTGACTGCCTTTCACTGTTTTCTGATCTGACTCCCTCTTCGACATGGGGGGTCTGAAGCGACGGCAACGTAAGCCGGCCTTGTAGCCGGAAATGGCGCCCCGCCCCTGACCCCCCTTCTGGTTCATCCAGGTCGAAAACCGGGGCAAGACGGCACGGTGGTCCACCCCTTTCATCGCCTCCCCTAGCGGAGGCCCAGCTGCCGGAGGCATTGACGGTGACCGTTCAACCCCCGTTTCAGCAAGCTTTCGAGCAGCTGCTCAGCCGGGCCCCTGGTCCGGTTTTTCCTCGGGCCCGGCAGCTTTATCTGAGCAAGTACCCGCTCGAGCAAGAGCCCAGCGCCGCCTTCCGCACCTTCCTTCTTGAGGAGGAGATCCAGGAGGCGGCCGGAGGTGCCGTAAGGATCAGGGCCGTTGCCTTTGCCGTCGTCCACTGGCAAGGTCCCCAGCTGGATCGGGACCTCTACGCCGCCTACCTGGCCGAGCGCTGGCAGCTCCACCCCCATGACCTGACCCCCATGGCTGATGCCGCCTGGTTTCGTGATGGGGGGGGGTGGGCGCGTTTTACGGCCCCTGCCGTCTACGAACGGGCTGCCCCGACCACCCTGCTCAGTTCACCAGCCCATCCAGGTGCTGCTGCAGACGATCCCGTTCCCAGGCCGTAACCACGAACACCTCCTGGGCCGTGGTGCCCCGGCGGGCCACCAGTTTCCAGCCGCCGATGATCGGACTCTGAATCCGCAGCTGCAGGCTGCTGCTCCGACCCCGCACCCGGCCGATCACCGCCGGGGTCACCGTGGTGATGCCTTCCTCTTCCACCAGACGACGCAGCAGCGGGATCAATCCCTCGACGTAGGTGCTGTGGGTGATCACCAGGCGCCCCATGCCTCGCCTCAGGCCCGTTCCAGGGGGGCCATGGTCAGGCCTTCAGCCCGCAGCAACTGGTGATAGTGCTCGGCCTGCTCCTGGGGACCACTCCACACCACCGCCGAACCCTCTCCATCGATGCGGTGGGCCAGCTCCCAGGCCCGGTCTGGTTGCATGGCTGGGATATGGCGCACCAGGGCGTCGACCACGTGTTGAAAGGTGTTGACGTCGTCGTTGAGGACGATCACCTTGAAATTTGGGTATGGCTCCCGAACCCGGCTTTTTTCCAGCACCGCCGTGGGGGATGTGTCGGTGGTGCCGGAGCGGGTTACAGCCGCCGAGGGCTGCTGGGCCCCCGCATGAATGAAGAACCGGTTCACGCCCATGGTGGCCGCAGGCGATGGGTCTGAAGCCTAGGTATCATGGGCCAAACCGCGTTCCGCGCTCCCGATGCTGATCTCCCTTGGCTGGGCTTCCCTTGCCGCCATCTTCAGCTTTTCGATCGCCATGGTCGTTTGGGGACGCAATGGTGACAACACCATCGGGTTCTGAAGCCATGGCGATCGGCACCTTGCCGCTCAGCACCGCCCTGTCGGCCCTGGCGGTGACGCTGCTCGTCTTTGTGAGCCTGGGCGTGGCCTATCTCTCCACGGTTGAATGGCGGGATCGCCGCCGCCGCAGCTCCGGTCCGTCCGGTCGCGCCTGAGCCTTCCCTCCACCAGAGCCTTCCTTGCCACTACGGGTGCCCTGGCTCCCGGGGGCTGAAGGGCCCGCCAAACTTCCCTTGCCTTCATCCCGCTCACCCTCCCCACCCCGGTGGAGGTTTCCTCCCTTGCTCAAGGGCCTGAAGATTCCCTCTTCCCAGGCTCGACTGCCCAGCCTTCCGCTCCCACGCACCCTCGCCACCGTGGCACTCCTGGTGCTGGTGCCCAGCCTTTTTTTGCTGCGTTGGAGCCGCCCGCGGGCGGAGGGTCTGGAGCAGTTGATGGCCTCTGCCAGCCTGCTGCAGAGCTTCCCTGCCACGCCAGAGCGGCCCGTGCCCGCCCTCTGGATCCAGAGGCTCGGCCCAGCCCAGGCCAGGCTGCTCTGGCAACGGCAACGGCGGGTGTGGTGGCAGGTTTGGGCCAACCAGGCTGAGGCGGCCCCTTTCCTGGTGCTGGAAGTCGATCGCACGGCTCCCGCAGGCCAGCCCCTCCCGCCCCTGGCCCTGCGGGTGGGCGACCTGATGGTGGTGGCGGAGGATCCGATCGCCCGCCAGCAGCTCGCCGCGTCGTTGCGACCCCTCCAACGCCGTAGCCAGGCAGGTCTGGCCCAGGGCTGCCTGCAGCGACTCCAGGGCGGCCAGGCGGTGTATTGGAACGGTGCCGGCCTCGGCGAAATCGTTGGGCCTGTGGCTCCGCTCTATGAGCGCTTTCAGGTGGGCTGCCTCAGCCTGGCCCTGGAAGCCAATGCTCTGCGCTGGCAGGGCGAGGCGGCCGCCGTTGATGGGCGCCTCACGCCCGCGCCTTCCCCAGCCCGCTTGAGCTCCAGCGCAGCCCCAATCCCCACACCCGCCGAGCCCGTGGTGGCGGCCCTTGCTGCCCAGCCGCCGCTCCCAGCGGATCTCCTGCTTGAGCTGGAGGGCTCCTCCCTCGACCAGTTACTCCAAGGCCTGCTGGCCCGCCAAATGATCCGAGACCCCCTCGCCAGCAGCTATGGCCTCGATGGGGCCCGCCTTGTCCAGGCCCGCCAAACCCCCTTCCGGCTGCGGTTGCGCCCCCAAGGCACCGGTTCGTTCCAGGCCAGCCTGGAACTCCAGCTGGCGGTCGGTGGTGCCCACGGCACTTGGCAGGGGCTGCTGGACCGCATTCGCACCAACCTGCTGGCGCAGGGCTTCAAGGCCAGTGATGTTCCGCTCCCTGGGCCCTTGGCCACCCCGGTGGCGCAGACACCCTCCAGCGGCTCAGCACCCCAAAACCAAGCCCAAACCAACACCCA
>JBAXOO010000013.1:0-11661 GCA_037133235.1 Cyanobium sp. ELA507 | reverse complement strand
TCTGCCCCCAACGGGGCTCGATGGTGGTGGAACGCAACGACAGCCAGGCCTCGATCTTCTCCGGCGGGGTGCGCTTCACTCTGTTCCGAGAAGGGGGGGAGGGGCCCGGCCTGCGCTACCGCAACGACGAGCTGCGGGTCACCATCAATGGGGACGAGCTCACCCTGGAACAATTACCGCAGCGACTCACCTGCATCCGCACCGAAGAGGTATGAACCCACTTCCCGATCGCGTGGTGATCCTTGGCCTGGTGGCCACCGTGGCCCTCTGCTTCGCCCTGGTCTTCTGGTTCGTGCGGGCCACCCCGGGACCCAACCAACAGCCGATGCTGTGGCGGGAGTCGCCCAACAACCGCCCGGCTCCGCCCCTGATGTGATGGCTGAGGATTTCAACGCCCCCCCCCAGCGCCAGCTTCACCCCCTGCCTCGGGGGCTGGTGGAGCTCTATGGCCTGCTGGCGGTGCTTTTTGTACTGGTGCCTGAATGGATGGCGGGGGGGGCTCTCTTCGGCTTCAGGGATGGGCGCGAGGGCAGCGACCTCCCCCTTCCCTCCGGGGCCTGGAGCCGGCTGCCAGAGCTTCGGCTAGCGAGCCTCAACCTGGCCCAGATGCGCCAGTTGGCCCGCAGCGAAAACATCCGCGGCTACGCCGGCTTGGGCCGCGATCGGCTCACGGCCCGCTTGCTGCGCCACCTGCGGAAACGGCAAAAGGCCCTGACGGGAAGGGCGAAGCCACTGTGATAGCTTCATTCGTGCCGGGGCGTAGCGCAGCTTGGTAGCGCACCACTTTGGGGTAGTGGGGGTCGTGGGTTCGAATCCCGCCGCTCCGATTGATTCACCGGTTTCATTCACACCCACGCCGCCTCCACCCCGAGGCGGCTTTTTTTTGTGGTGCGGCGCCGCTTACCCCTCCCCTCAAGGAGGGGCAGCCGTTCCCGAGATGAGCTGTGATCTCTGGCCAGCCGAGAACCCAAGAACCATTGAATCCGCAACTGGCGCAGGACAGTAGGGCGAGGGGGGACCAGGAAAGACTCTTGATGAAGCCAAATGGAGATGGCTTGTGTTTCCAAAAAAGGCCCCAAGTCGCTAAGATTGAATGAAAGGTTCGAGATTCAGTTCTTCTTCGGGTTGACTCCAATGATGGACCGCAGCATTACAGGCCTAATACATTGCCCCATGGTGCGAAGATGGCCCCTCTGATTTCCCATCGGCTAGGGCAAACACGCCGGAAATCCCAGCGGGGCAGCGAAGGGTTTCTGATGATGGCGGGTATTCTCGCCGCCCTTGGCATGGTGCTTGGCACCGTGGCGTTGGTGAACCTGAATCTGGGCCGGTTGCGGGGCAGCAAACAACTCAGCGACAGCCGTGATGCCAAAAGTGTGGCCGAAGCCGGCCTCAACCAGATCCTGGCCACCCTCAACCGGCCGGAAAACCGGGGCCTGCTGGTGGCCGGCATCGCGATGGGACAGTGGAGCAACAGCGCCAACAACAACGCGATCAGGAGCCCTTGCGTCAACACCAGTGGTGTGCGGCCTGGAGCAAGCGGCGATGGCATCCCCACCAGCAGCGCCAGAACCTACGGCGATGGCCAATACCGCGACGTTGAAACCGGTGCGATTGGCACTGGAACACGGCGCTTCTCGCTGCGATCGATCACCTATGCCACGGGCAACAATGGCGCCAGTGATCGACGGGCCCTCAGGGTCACCACAACGGCCAGCAACAACACCCTCAACACGGTTGGCGCGTTTAGCAAAGATCTGATCAATCTGGACGATCCTGATGGCACTGGATCATTAACGCCTGGATATAATACTGGCACGATCAGCATCACCGTTGAGGGAATGGTGGTCCAGCCGGATGGCTCGATCGCCCGCTCGCTGATCACCCGAGAATTCAGCCTGATTCCCAAATGCTGCGGAGCCTCCTTCGGATCCAATGGCTCAGGCGGAGCGAGCATGGGAAGTTCAGCCAATTCCCTCGGCTCCGACAGTCGCTATTGCAGTGTGGATTTTGGCGTGATCACCGGACTGAATGGGGGTAACCACTGGACTCTTTATGCCAATGACTCCTATACAACGCGTAACAGCAGTGGACAAATCATCCCACTCACCAACATCATCGGCGATACGACCGGACAGACAGATACACGTTTCTCCCGCGCCAACTGCCGCGTCATTCCCTGCAATCTGTCCACGGGCACCGATCGGACTTACTGGGGATATCTGAATAGCGCAGCCCCAGGGGGTGTCTACGGCACGGCAAACGATATCGCGGGCACCACCATCTCAGGAATCAATGTGATTCCCGCCAGCATTAACCTGCCGGCGGTCACAAGCTACAACTTCACTTGGTCCGCCGCCGTCAGCGCCCAAACAAGAGAGAACTATACATCATCAGAATACCTGCGCACGAATCGCACCCGCATGGCTGTGGAAAGGCGCTTTCCATCAAGCAGTACCTGCAACGCAGCCTACGGCAGCGCAAATTGTGTGGCATCCGGTACTTACTACTGGGGCAAGATTCCATCTTGCGAGTACACCTTGGTTTCGCCGGTCAATGGCACCCCAGGCTTCCATTGCAAGGGGCCATCGATTGATTTTGCCTCAAGCAACAGTGCCCAAACGATCAATGTGGACACGAGCGATGGCCCGCTCAGCTACTACTACAACACCAGCAGCGGCTGGGCCTATACCAATAGCACCCAAGAACTGATCCTGCTTGGCACCGGCGACCTCTACCAACATGTGGAATGCGCCAGCCTTTCAACCAATTGTCAAACTCCAGTTTCCGATCTCAACTTTTCAGCCCTAGGCCAACCCGATCGCCTTAATATCATTGGCAACCCCTACAGCGCTAGCTACCCATCATACCTTCAGCACATCTATCTCAATGCCACTAGTTCTGGCAGCACCGATCCAGGCAAAATCACTGGCGTATTCATCTATTTGCCCACAGGATTTCTTGAGCTCAACGCAGCCCTCGGCGGCAGCTGTGTGGTCAGCGACCCAAACTGCTGGAATATCAACGGCAGAATTTGGGTAAGGAGCCTCAAGGCCTTCGGCGACCTGGCATTCCGGGTGCCGCCATCAACCGGCAACTTTGTGCTCAGCTCAACAACCAATCCGGGCTTCAAAGTGGTGCCATGGTCTGGCACTGACTGGGTTGCCCGTAGCATCAAAACGGCAGGTAACTACTGATGGATGGCACGAAGCAGACCATGCTAAAGCACATTAAGCATAGGAGAAGCAGGCCGAGCGAGGGATTTTCCTTGGTCGAACCTCTGATCCTCGGTGTTGTATTGGCCATCATCACTTCGGGAACTGCAGTGATGCTGATGGCTGCTAATCGGATGTCAACGCGTTCTGATTCCATCGATGCCAGTGCCATTGCCGTCGAGGCCGATTTGACCGCCATTCAGCGGATCAGTCGTCGCTTTACCTGCTGCTCGGGAAGCTGCAGTGTCTCCATACCCACCAACTATGGCAGCACCAAACCGTGCGCCGTTAATTCACCGGATGATGATCGCTATTTCTATCCCCAGCTGGATGATACCAGCACCGCCAATGTTGACGAAGTTAGCGCTGTTGAGACCCTTTGCCTGGACGCCTCCAACACGGCATTCATGCAACCCCTGAAAACCGCTGTGGATGCCATTGCAGCACCAGCAAACTCCAGTCGCACAACCACCATTCAAAGTAATCACGTCCTCAAAGTGAGCTACGTCGATACCGTGAACGGTAATACCACCAGAGTGGCGATGATTGTTCCAACCATGGCCTACTTCTGCCCATGATCAAGAAACACCTTGCCCCCCGCAGAAACCAAGGATTCAGCCTATTTGAGATCATGATTGTGATTGCGATTATTGGTATCCTGGCGAGCCAATCAATTTCGGTCTACCAATCCAATCTTCGCGCCGCCGATGCCCATCTGCTCACCCGAGAGCTGGCGGCCTGGCTGAGCGAAATCGCCATGGTGCCGGAACAACTCAATCAAAATTGCACCGTTACTCTGTACCCATCAACTAGCTTGAATCCTGGTGCCAGCATGGCCACGGTCACACCAACAAGCTGTGCCGCCGAAAGCACGCTGTTGGTGCCCGGTCACCAACGTCTGCTCAGTTATCAGCTGGGTGCAACACCAACATCATGGACCTACACCCGTCGCGGCGCACTCAGCACCGAAAGCACCAATATCATGAGCACCAATACGGACCTGATCATCCGGGTCAGCGTGAACGGCGAATCGCCACTGCGATGCCTGAAGGTTTCCGGAACATTAGGGCTGATTCGGTTTGGTCGAAACGACAGCAGCGGCGATGTCAGCAACACAACAAGCTGTAGCAACTGGCAACGAACATGAAAACAAAGCAATCGAGATCCAGCGGCTTCAGTCTGGTTGAGCTATTGATTTCCACGTTCCTGATCGTGTTGGTGTTGGCCGCATTGGCCAGCATTCTTGTTTCCCATCTCGGCACCACAGATCGCCAAGGGAACGTTGTTCAGGTGCGTGGTGAGCTGGCTCGCTTCAGCTACCTGCTTGGTACTGAGGTCAACGAAGCCTGTGCGCTGCAGAGGGCAAGTGACCCTTCCAGTTGTTTGCAGACCTGCTCAACGGCGACCACAACTGATCTGAGAATGTTGATACCCGTGCTGCAGAACGGAACCACGGCCACAACACGGGTGATTCGTTACTACCTGAGTGGCACAACATTAATGCGCGAGGGGCCACGCATCCTTGCCAATGGCCAGCTAGAAACCACAACCGGCTCCACCTCGACAACGGCAGTGGTGCTCGACTCCGTGGCCAGCTATACGGCCCAAATCGATGCCGATTGCCACGCCGCGACAATCTCGATCAGCCAATCGCTGCCCTCAACCACGCAGACATCCAACACCACGTTCTCGGTGCGAACCAGCGTGGAAGCTCTCTAATCCGAGCTGAAGCAATCCGGTTGGCTCTGCTCTGATCAGGCGGAGTTGGCCAGGAAAGCAGGCACCTCCGATTCCACCAGCACCACGGGAAACGGCAGGGCCTCGGCCTCGCGCTCCGTCAGCCGACGGCTCCAGGCACCGTCGACTGGATGATTCCATCGGAACCCGGCCTCCCGGGCTCGGTGGCGTTCCGCATAGGAGAGGCGGGCCCGGTAGAGCTGGCGTGGTTCCTGGGCCGCCACCAGGAGCGCTTCGAGATCTGGGCAGCGCTCAAACACATGCACCAGATAGTGGCAATCGGTGAGGGCCCGATGGGCGGCCCAGACCGGCACGCCATAGGCCAGGGCCAGGTCGCGCACCGAGGGGTTGGGCCGCAGCTGCCGCTCGGCGGGCCAGCGAATGTCCTCCATGGAACAAATCCAGGGGCGATCCAAGCTGGGGAGCGGACCATGGCCAAACCACTGGCGATCAAAGGCCACGTTGTGGGCCACCACCACTTCGGCGGCGGCGACCATGGCCAGGAAGCAGGCCTCGGCACCCTGGCGGGGCTGGGGCAGCCGCGTCACCGCCGCCGGGATGCCATTGATCGATTCAGCCGGATTGGCCTGGCAAGGCAGCAGGAAGGAGATCTGCTGCAGCACCGAGCGGCTGGGCACGTGGAACAGCACAGCCCCCACCTCGATGCACTGGCCCTGCTCGGGGGAGAGGGCCGTGGTTTCGGTGTCGAGGATCAGGATCAGCTCCGGGGCGGCCGGCATCGGCCGGCGGCCGGAAGGGGCAAGGGCGGGCAATCGAAGCCCAGGCGCCGGGGCGGTGGTTGGCGCCGAAGCCACGGGCGAAGCCGCGGGGTGCGGCTCGGCTGGCCCTGGGACGGCAGCGGGGGGCTGTTCGGAGGGTGCGGGAGGGGCAACGGCCCTGCTGGGCTGGTGCTGAGCGCTCTTCACCTCGGCGGCGGGCTCCGGATCGGAACCAGGGAAACCGAGGAGATCAACCTGATCCCAGAGGCTGGGTTGTTCGGCCATGGCCCGACCACGGTGTGCTCCATGCTCCCAGATGCCGCAAGGGCTGCCGCTGCGGCGATCCGCCACCGGGGGAAGGTTCCCCGACGGTGGAGCCAGCGGCCACCCTGCCTAGGGTGGCCATTCCCAGTGTCATGGCGTCTTGGCCAAGCCCCTTTCCCCGGGTGATCCCATCCCCCCGATTGCCCTGCCGGATGCGGAGGGCGTGGAACGCCGCTCCGATCAGCTGGCCGGACGCCCCCTGGTGCTCTTCTTCTATCCAAAAGACGACACCCCCGGCTGCACCGCCGAGGTCTGCGCCTTCCGCGACAGCTACGCCGATCTGCAGGCCCTCGGGGCCGAGGTCTGGGGGGTGAGCGGTGATGACGCCGCCAGCCACCGCCGCTTTGTCGCACGCCACCAGCTGCCCTTTCCGCTACTGGTGGACCGGGGCAACAGCCTGCGCCAGGCCTTCGGTGTGCCCAGCGTTCTGGGGCTGTTACCGGGTCGGGTCACCTACGTGATCGATGGCCAGGGGATCGTGCAGCATGTGTTCAACAACCTGCTGGATGGGCCGTCCCACCGCCGCGAGGCGATCGCCGCCCTGCAACGGCTCCAGGGCCAAGCCGCCACCGGACGCGGCAGTGGCTGATCGGCTCTGGCGGCAGGAGGGGCCCCTGTGGTGCCTGGACCCAGCTCCAGCGGGCCCGGGCCAGGGCGCAGCGGCCCATGGCCGGATCGAATTCATCGGCGGCAGCTACCTGGCCGCCACACCCCAGCTGAGCTATCGCCGGCTCCTCGAGGCCCTGGCGGAACGGGGCTGGGCGGTGCGGGCCTGGAGCTACGTGCCCGGTTTCGACCACCAGAGCCAGGCCAATGAAGCCTGGAGGGCTTTCCGCAGTGAAAGGGAAGCGGCTGCCAAGGCCATGGGCAGCCTGGAGCTGCCGGTGGGTGAACGGGTGCTGCGGCTTGGCCACAGCCTCGGCTGCAAGCTCCACCTGCTCGCCCCCGATGGGGGACGCCGCTGTGAGGCCCTGCTGGCGCTGAGCTTCAACAACTTCTCGGCGGAACGCTCCGTGCCCCTCCTGGCGGAAATGGGCCAGCAGTTTGGATTCCGCAGCGAGTTCAGCCCTTCGCCGGAGCAAACCCTTGAGCTGGTGCGCCGCGGCTACCGCCAGAGCCGCAACCTGCTGGTGCGCTTCCGCCGTGATGAGCTCGACCAGAGCCCCAGGTTGCTGGACGCCCTGCGGATGCGGGAGGAGGACAGCAGCGAGCTGATCGAACTCGCCGGCGATCACCTCACCCCCGCCAGCGCGGGCCTGCGCCGCAACCTGCTGGGCGACTGGGCCGACGATCCTGCCCGCCAACGCCGCTTCGAGCGACTGGCGGACACCCTGCTGGCCTGGTCGTGCGGCCCGATCCAACCGGGCCAGGGCCAGCCGCGGTAGAGGTTCGAAGACACGGTGATTGACAGCGCCTGCATGATCGGCAAGGTGTGACCGTTCTTACCGTTTTTTGACGAGCGTGGAAACCGTGATGCAAAGCCCCCTAGTCAAGGCCTTCGTGAGCGCCTGGGAGCGCAGTTTCGAGTACGCCGGCCGCTCCAACCGGGGTGACTATTGGTGGTTCGTGCTGGCCAATATTCTTGTGCTCTTCCTGCTCAACCTGGTCGGCAGCTTCGTGGGCTTCTTTGCCCTGCTGGCCAACCTTTACCTCGTGGCCCAGTTCGTGCCCCACCTGCCCCTGGCGATCCGTCGCCTGCGGGACGCCGGCAAGGATTGGCAGTGGATCTTCGTGTGCGTCACCGGAATCGGTTCCCTCTGGGTGCTCTATCTCCACACCCTCCCATCGGCCGGCCTACTGGCGGGCTGATCAGCTTCACCAGGATCTCCAAAACCGCTTGGCGCCGTCCCTCCAGGGCTGACTCCAGACGCCAAAACCCTTGCGGGCATAAGCCTGAGAGTCTTTGAAGCGGTAACAGTCCAACCCCCGGGTCTGTTGCTGTTCTCTGTCCGAACAGCGGCAGTGCCGGCTGCCTGTAAGCATGAACCCTT
This sequence comes from Cyanobium sp. ELA507, assembly GCA_037133235.1. GTDB lineage: Bacteria > Cyanobacteriota > Cyanobacteriia > PCC-6307 > Cyanobiaceae > Cyanobium. The sequence goes on along the minus strand of JBAXOO010000013.1, from coordinate 3,675 downwards.
CGGGCCTTGCCTTGCTTGAGGCCTATCGCCAGGGGATCAACACCGATGAGCGAAGCACTGAGTTGGGTCAAGGTCGGCACCTCCACCGATGGGGATATCGCCACGGCCTTCCAGGAGGCCCTTGCCCAGCTTGATCTTCCAGGCCTGCCCAAACTCTTGGTGGTGCTCGCCGCACCGCGCTACGACCTTGGGGCCGTGGCCAAAGGCCTCGCCCAGAGCCTGCCCGGGTGCCCCGTGATCGGCTGTTCGAGCTCCGGTGAAATCGGCCCAACCGGGGCCCTCACCCACGCCCTGGTGCTCTGGGCCCTGGGGGGCAGCGGCGTGCGGGTGAGCACCGGCCTGGGTGAAACCAACGGCCAGGGGTTGCGCCAGGCCGCCAGCCAGGCCGCCCAGTGCCTGAACCAGGTGGAGCGCCGCGACCACACCGTGCTGATGCTGCTCTCGGACGGCCTCGGCGGAGATCAGATGGAGGTGGTGCGCGGTGCCTACGACGTGGCCCATGCCGAGGTGCCCCTGGTGGGGGGTTGTGCTGGCGATTACCTGGCCATGAAACAGACCCAACAGCTCCATGGCGAGCGGGTCATGACTGGGGCGGTGGTGGCAGCGGCCATCAGCTCTGATCGCCCCCTGGGCGTGGGGGTGAGCCACGGCTGGACCCCCGTGAGTGAGCCGATGCAGGTGACCGGCAGCAAGGACACCTTGCTCAGTTCGCTGGACGACCGGCCTGCCCTGGATGTGTACCTCGAGTTCTTTAAGCCAGCGCCAGAGGTGCAGCAGGATGCCAAGGCCTTCGCCGATTTCGCCGCCACCCATCCAATCGGCATCCGCCGCCGCGACAAGATCGAGATGCGGCATATCACCGGCTTCGATGCAGCCAGCAGGAGCCTGATCACGGTGGCCGAAGTGCCCCAGGGCGCCCTAGCGTTTCTCACTGAGGGAGATTTCCAGTCGGTGCTGGGGGCGGCCGCCGACTCCTGCCAGGCGGCGATCGAGGCCCTTGGGGGTTCCGAGCCCGTGGGGCTGCTGCTGTTCGACTGTGTATCACGCCGCTCGGTCTTCAGTGAGGCCCGGGTCCAGGAGGAAACCGATTTGATCACCAGTTGCACCGGTGGGGTGCCAATGGGTGGCTTCTACACCTACGGCGAGATCGCCCGTACCAAGGGGGCCGGAGGTTTCCACAACCAGACCCTGGTCACGCTGGCGATCGGGTGATGGAACCCTCCTGGTCGTTGCCTCTGCTCTCTGAGATCCTTTCGGCCTTCTCCACCGAGGATCCGGAAAACCTCCGCAACGTGCTCAACCGGGTTGCTGAATCGGTGGATGCCGAGGTGGCGGCGATCATCTGTGATGGTCGGATCGACTGGTGCATCGGCCTCTCCGCAGCGGAACAGGGGCTTCTGCTCCAAACCGCCGCCGCCGAACCGCCGGAACTGGCGATCAGGGCCGGCCGCCTCAACGCCTTCTGGGCCTCCATGGGCAGCAATGACCGCCTCATGGTGGGGCGGCTGGGGTTGGCCTACGACCTGGAGGAGCGCTCGTTGCTGCGGGCCATGGCGCGCAGCATTCAACTCAGCCTGCGGCTGCTGGCGGCGATCTCCTCCGAGCGCCAGGCCCGGCTCGATGCCTCGTACCAGGCCAGCCACGACCCCCTCACCGACTTACCCAACCGAACCCTGGTTCTCGAAAAGCTCTCCGGCTGGATCGACAACCCTCCCCAGGATGGGGACCAGTACACGGCCGTGCTGTTTATTGATATCGATCGGTTCAAGTGGGTCAACGATGCCCATGGCCATGCCGCTGGCGATGAGGTGCTGGTGCATGTGAGCGTGATCCTGAAGCGGTCGGTGGGCCCGAACGACCTGGTGGGAAGGCTCTCCGGCGATGAATTCATCGTGCTCACCCGCACCCCCAGTGCCCAGGCCTGCACCGACCTGGCCCTGCGCATCCTCACCGCAATCCAAACCCCCATCCAGGTGGCCGGCACCGAGCTCAGCCATTCAGCCTCGGTGGGCATCTGCATCGCCGACCCCCACGACAAGGCCTCGTCGGTGATCGAAAACGCCGACATGGCCATGTACGAAGCCAAGGCCCTGGGCCGGGGGGGCTTCGCCCTGTTCGAACCGCGCATGCGCCAGAAGGCCCAGGAGCGCCTCAGCCTCGAAGAGGAACTGCGTCATGCCGTCGGCAGTGGCCAGATCGAGGCCCATCTGCAACCCGTCGTTCGCCTCAGCGATGGGAAGCTGATGGGCTTTGAAGCCCTCGCCCGCTGGCGCCATCCCGACCTTGGCCTGCTGAGCCCCGCCATCTTCATCGCGGCGGCGGAGGAAAGCGGTCTGATTGAGCAGATCGATCTGATCGTGCTGGAGGCGGCCTGCCAGGCCGTGGGCCGCTGGCAGCGGCTACCCGGGCTGGGCCACCTGCGGGTCTCCTCCAACCTCTCGGGCCGAACCCTCGGCTCGGCCGATCTGGTGGCCCATATCGACCCGATCCTGGCTGCCAGCGGCATCAAGGTGGCCCAGGTGTTTCTGGAAATCACCGAAACCTCCCTGGTCGAAGACATCCCCTCGACCGCCTCCACCATCGAACGGATGCGCCAGCTGGGGGTGCAGCTGGCGATCGACGATTTCGGAACGGGCTATTCCTCCCTGCTGTATCTCAAACGCTTCCCGGTTGGTCTGCTCAAGATCGACCGCTCCTTCGTGGCCAACCTGGGCAGCAATCCCGACGATGAGGCAATCGCCAGGGCGATCCTCTCGCTGGCCAAAGCCCTCGGGGTGGAGGTGGTGGCCGAAGGGGTCGAAACCACGACCCAGCAGGAGTGGCTCACCGATCTGCACTGTGCCTATGGCCAGGGATACCTCTACGGCCGGCCGAAACCGATGGCCGCGATCGAAGCCGATCTGATCAAGCCCCTAGGCCCCGGCACGCCGCTGCTCGATGGGCAGCGGCCGGCGGCCGAAATGATCCAGCCCTGAGCGCCGCCTTCAGACCCGCAGGGCATCCAGCACCGAGCGGTCTTCGAGGGTGCTGGTGTCGCCGCTGACCTCCTGGCCGGCGGCCAGGGCCCTCAGGGCGCCGCATGATCTTGCCGCTGCGGGTCTTGGGTAGGGCGTCGGTGAAGCGGATCAAGTCGGGGCGGGCGATCGGTCCGATCTCCGTGCCCACGTGCTTCTTCAGCTCCGCCACCAGGGCGTCATCGCCGCTGCGGCCGGCCTCGAGGGTCACGAAGGCCACGATGCCTTCGCCCTTGAGATCATCGGGCACCCCCACCACGGCGGCCTCCGCCACGGCCGGATGGCTCACCAGGGCGCTCTCGATCTCCATCGTGCCCAGCCGGTGGCCGCTCACGTTGATCACGTCATCGACCCGGCCCATCACCCAGAAGTAGCCGTCGGCGTCGCGGCGGGCGCCATCACCGGCGAAGTAGAGCCAGCTGCCATCGGCGGGGCGGATCTCCTCCCAGTAGCTCTTTTTGAAGCGCTCGGGATCGCCATGCACCGTGCGAAACATCCCTGGCCAGGGCCGCCGGATTGACAGGTAGCCGCCTTGGTCAGCCGCCTGGGACACCCCATCGTGGTCGACGATGTCGGCGCTGATGCCGGGCAGGGGCAGGGTGGCCGAACCCGGTTTGGTGGGGGTGGCGCCGGGCAGGGGGCTGATCATCACGCCGCCGGT
>JBAXOO010000012.1:0-12354 GCA_037133235.1 Cyanobium sp. ELA507 | reverse complement strand
CCCGAAGAGTTGGTGGTAATCGCGGGCGAAATGGCCGGGATTGAGGAAGCCCCATTCGGTGGCCACCGGGCCGATCCGCTGCAGCTCCGGATCGGCGCCGATCAGGATTCGGCGCACCCCGTGCAGCCGCTGCAGTTTCAGGAAAGCCATCGGGCCCATGCCGAGGTGCTCGCGGAACCCCTGGATCAGGCAGCGCCGACTCACGTGCATCTCCTGGCAGAGGGCGGCCAGGGTGATCGGCTCCAGGGGGTGTTCCAGCATCCAGCGCTGGGCCTGCTTCACCAGCTCGATTCGGGCCGGCGCCCGGGCCAGCCTGGCCGTCTGGCCGGCGCCATGGACCAGGGCCTCGATCAGCAGGGGCATGAGGTCTTCCAGCACCAGTCGCTGGGTTTCGGCCCGCTGCAACCGCTTCGGCTCCTGCTCGGCCAGGGCGAACACCTGGCGCAGGTAGCGGCGCAACCCTTCGCAGCGTTGGGGATCGATGGCCAGCCAATTGCTCCGGAAGGCCTGCGCGGCGTTGAGGTCGGGCCAGCCGAGATCGGCGGCCCAGCGCTCCAGGGCGTGGCTTTCCACCATCACCACACAGAAGCTGGTGGGGCTGGGGAGGGTGAGGTGCGTCTCTCGCAGCGGGTCGAGGCCGAAGAGGCAGGCTTTGGGAAGCTCCTGGCCGTGGGAGCGCAGGGCGGCCCGCTGGGGGCGGGGATCGAGATCCAGGCAGATCGTGATCTGACCCGCTGGCTTCGGGCCCCAGCTGTGGAGGCTGCGCTCCATCTGCAGCCGCAGCAAGGTGAGCACGCCGAACCGGCAGGTCAGGGCATCGCCTTCCATGCCGCCGCCCTCCAGCTGCATCAACCCCATGTCCAGGCCCAGCTCCTTGCGGAGGGTGCCCTCCATTTGCTCGACGGCAGACCAGCGCTTCAGGATCGCCATGGCATCAGCCGCGATGGGGGCGGCTGGAAAGCTGCCGCACTCTGCAGGGAATCCTTGCGTTTTTTGGCTGTAATCTGCGCCGATCTCCCATCACAATTGCGGTCATGCGTCTTGAGCCCTCAGGATCGGCATGCGCAAATCCTGCATGACCGACACACCTTCCTCCATCGCCCCACCCGCCGTCTGGATGTTCGGGCCCTACAGCCTCGATGCCGATGGCCACCTTTGCCTGGGGCCCGCCGCCGTTCCGCTCTCGCCCCTGCAGCGCAGGCTGCTGCTTGCCTTGGTGGGCCAGGCCGGCAAGGTGATCGAGAAGAACAACCTGCTCGATCAGGTGTGGGGGCACCGCCAGGTGAGTGATGTGAGCCTGGCCAGGGCCGTCCATGGCCTGCGTCGCATCCTCGATCAGGGTCCCCTGGGCGGCGGGGTGATTCACACCATCTATGGCAGCGGCTACCGCCTGGATGTACCGGCCCGGCTCCGCGCCGTGGCCGACCTTTCCCAGCCGAGCCCTGCCTCGGCATCCTTTCCTGGTGGCCAGGCCCTCGGGCACTTTGTGGAGGGCTTGGTGCAACTGAGGCAGCGGGATCCACGTCGCCTGGCTGGAGCCGAGCGGCACTTTCAACGTTGCCTTGAGCTCAGCCCCACCTTTGGCCCGGCCCAGCTCCACCTCGCCGCCACCCACCTGGGCCGGCACCTTTGGGGCCAGGTTCCCGCCTCCGCCGTGGATGCCGAGATTGAGGATCTTCTGGTGCAGGCCGAAGCTTCAGGATGCGAGGCGGAGCCGCTGCTCGCCCTGCGGGTCGAGGCCCTTTCCCTGCTGCACTGGCAGCCCCAGCTGGTGGAGGAGCGGTTTGCCTCCTGGTTGCCGGCCCAGCTCACGGCCGGGCCCCCACGCCATTCTTGGGCGCTTCATTTGTTGGTGACCGGCCGGCCCGCCCAGGCCCGCGACCTGCTCCGCCCCCACCTGCTCGATGACCACCCCTCAGGCTGGATGCTCAGCGCCCTGGCGGCGGCCCTGGCGGGGGATCGCCACGGGGCTATCGAGGCCCTGAGCTTCCAATTGGGGTTGGATGCATCTCTGCTCACTCCCCGCCTGTTGCTGGCCCTGCTGCTTGCCGAGGCTGGCCAGCCCAGCGAGGCCCTCGACCAGCTCAGCTTCAGCGGGGTTTTCGATGCCCCATCGGAATCGTTCCTTGCCCTGCCGGCCCTGGTGCTGGCCAAGGCCGGCGCCGGCGGCCGGGCTGCCCTACTGCTGGACCAGGCCGTGGCTCGTCCCGCCGCCAAGCAGAGCATGGCCAGCCTCTGGGGCGCCGTGGCCTTGACCCTTGGCCAGCAGGAGAGGGCAGTCACCCTGCTGGAGCAGGCCGTGCGCAGCCGCTGCGGGCTGGCTCCCTTCCTGTTGGCCTGGCCGACCCTGGCGGACCACGACGACACCGCCGCCGTGCGCGGTTTCCGCTCCGGCATGGCCCGCTCCTTCGGATCCTTCGCGTTGCTGGCGGCCTGAGGGCCGTGAGCCCTGGCCAGGCTTTGGCTGCGCTAGTTCCGGGGCAGTTTTGCTGCCTGTGCACTTTTTGAGTTGTCGGGTTGCAGGCGCCGCGGTCACCATCAAGCTGTGTGCCTTGGCAACCCAACTCCCATGCCCAGCGACCAACCCAACATCCTCATCCTCTGGGGCGATGACATCGGCCAGAGCAATCTGAGCTGCTACAGCCATGGCTTGATGGGCTATCAAACGCCCAACATCGACCGGGTCGCCAAGGAAGGCGGCAAGTTCATCCACTACTACGCCGAGCAGAGCTGCACCGCCGGTCGTGCCGCCTTTATGAGCGGCCAGAGCGTGGTGCGTACCGGCCTCAGCAAGGTGGGGCTGCCCGGGGCCGAGCTGGGCTACAAGGCGGAGGATCCCACCATTGCCGAGCTGCTCAAGCCGCTGGGCTATCGCACCGGCCAATTTGGCAAAAACCACTTTGGTGACCGCGACGAGCATCTGCCGACGATGCACGGTTTTGATGAGTTCTTCGGCAACCTTTACCACCTCAATGCCGAGGAGGAGCCCGAGCTGCGGGATTATCCCCAGCCCGAGGATTTCCCCCACTTCCGCGAGCGTTTTGGCCCCCGCGGCGTGCTGCACTGCTGGGCCAATGGCGATGGCAGCCAGCGGATCGAAAACACCGGCCCGCTCACCCGTAAGCGGATGGAAACGGCCGATGATGAATTCATGGCCGAGGCCAAGCGCTTCATCCGTGATTCGGTGGCCTCGGGTGAACCCTTCTTCGTGTGGTTCAACACCACCCACATGCACTTCCGCACCTACTCACGGCCCCAGGACGTGGGCCGTAGCGGCCGTTGGCAATCGGAATACCACGACGTGATGATTTATCACGATGAGTGCATCGGCGAGATGCTCGACCTGCTCGATGAGCTGGGTGTGACCGACAACACGATCGTGATGTACGGCACCGACAATGGCCCCCACATGAACAGCTGGCCGGATGCCGGCATGACCCCCTTCCGCAGCGAGAAGAACTCCAACTGGGAGGGGGCTTTCCGGGTGCCGGCCCTGGTGCGCTGGCCGGGTCACATCGCCCCCGGCACCATCTTTAGCGGCATCGTCAGCCACCTCGATTGGCTGCCCACCCTGCTGGCGGCCGCCGGCGAACCGGAGATCAAGCAAAAACTGCTGAGCGGTCACCAGGTGGGCAATAAGACCTTCAAGGTCCACCTTGATGGCTACAACATGCTCGATTACTGGACCGGCAAGACGGAGAGGAGTCCGCGGGTGGAGTTCTTCTACTTCTCCGACGACGGCGACCTGGTGGGTCTGCGCTACGACAACTGGAAGTTTGTGTTCATGGAGCAGCGTGAACCGGGCACCTGCCAGATCTGGGCCGAGCCCTTCGTGAAGCTGCGGGTGCCGAAAATCTTCAACCTGCTCACCGATCCCTACGAGCGGGCTGACATCACCTCCAACACCTATTGGGATTGGATGTTTGATCATATCTTCCTGCTGGTGCCGGCCCAGACCTATGTGGCCCAGTTCCTTTCTACCTTCCGGGAGTTCCCGCCACGCCAGAAGCCAGCCAGCTTCTCGGTGGCGGATGTGATCGAACAGATGGGCCAGGGCGCCAGCGGCGGCGCCTGAGCTGGTCCATGGCGAACCCAAGGGGCCTGGTCTCAGGTCCCTGGCTGCTTCGTTTTGGGATGGCTAGAACCGAGCAGGTTGGCCATTCCTGCCAAGGAGCGCCCCGGCGCTCCACCGGCCCTTTGTTGTCTTCTCCCTCCATGCACCCTTCCCTGGCGCGCTGCGCCCTGCTCGGATCCCTGTTGCTGCCCTTGATCAGCCCGGGCCTGGTCCATGCCCAGTCCCCCGCTGGCGCCAAGAGCCCGGAACCGGCGCAACCTTCCCGGCTGCTTTACAGCCTGTCCACCCGCTGCAGCCTGGCCGGTGGCCCCCCCCAGCCCTGCACGGTGGAGGCCATCGATGAGGGCATCAATACTCTTTACCGCCACCGCATCGGCCAGGAGACGGTGACCATCCGCATCACCGACAAGCCCGTCACGATGGCGCGGCTGGATGCCTCCGGCCGGCAGTGGGTGTCCCTGCGCAGCGCCGGCGCCCTCTTTTCCACCAACACCATCTGCTTCAACGGCCGCGAGCTCTGCGTGGTCAATCCCAACTACCTCAACAGCGTGCGCGAAGACCGCTCCGATCTGCGCTTGCAGGGCCGGGACCTGGTGAAGGTGCACTTCGGCGCCGATGGGCGGGTTGATGCCAGCTGCTACGACGCTGGCTGTGGGGTCGACTTCCGATGAGCCGTGTCAACCCTTCCGGTCGGGGCGCGGCCCTGGCGCTCGCCCTGGTGCTTCCCCTGCCCCAACTGGTCGCCCAGGCGGCGGTGATCGGGTCGCCAGCGCCCATGGCGAGTCAGGCCATGCTTCTCGCCCGGGGCGGTGGTGGTGGTGGCGGCCGGGGCGGCGGCGGTGGTTTCAGTGGAGGCGGCCGCAGCGGGGGCGGCTTCAGTGGAGGTGGCTTCAGTGGAGCTGGGGCCGGTCGCTCCGGCTTCCAGGACTCCTCCGGCGCCGGTGGCCTCAACCGTGGAGCCACCCGACCCAGCAACGGCTGGTCCAACTCCGTGGGCGATCGGGCTCCCGCCCCCTCCCTCAACCGCTCCACCACCGATCGCACCACCTTCAACACCGATCGCAATCTGAACGTCAACACCAACCGCAATCTCAACGTCAACGGTCAGCGCAACCTCAACGTCAATACCGATCGCAACCTCAACGTCAACGGCCAGCGCAACTTCAATGCCTCCGTTAACGGCAACTGGAACCGTGATCTCAACATCAACAACGTCAATCTCTCGCCGGGCTGGGCCCGCCCCGGCTGGGGCTATGCCAGACCGTGGAATACGGGTTGGTATGGCGGCTGGGCAAGTCCGGCCTGGGGCTGGTGGGGTGCCAGTGCGGCCGCCTGGGGCGTGGCCAGCCTCACCTCGGCTACGGTGATCAACGCTGCGGTAAACACTGCGGTGACCAACAGCACCACCTACATCCTGGTGCCCAACACCGGATACCAGCTGCTTTATGGCACGGTGCAACCCAGTGGCAGCCAGGGCGTGACCTTTGTGGTGGAGGTCGATGGCATCCCCTACAACCTCTCCGCCGATTGCAATTTGGGCACGATCAATGGCGCCAACCCCAGCACCGCCGCCCAGGCGGAGCTGCTCAACGCCGCCTGCCAGGTCGCCTATGGCAGCGTTAGCTGAACCCCTGCGGCCCCGCTCCCATCGCTTGGGTGCGGGGCCCCTGGCCGGCCAGCCCTTTCCTTGTCAGGCTGGCCAAGGCCGGACCCGGCCAAAGCGGCAGGGTCCTTCCATCCTTCAGCGGAGGGATCGATGAGTTGGAGCGAACTCGAACGCCTCGTTCAGGAGGCGGAGGCCGATGGGGTGATCCGCCGGGGCCTGCGCCACTGCCGCTCCCGCCAGGAGCTGTTGCTGGCGGCACGGCGGCTGGGCTATGGGATCGAGGCGGCCGATCTTTGTCAGGCCCTGGAGATGGACCGGCGCAGCTCAGCCCTGCGGCAGGGCTTGGCCTGATCCCCGCAGCAACCGACCGAGGTTGACCCCGGCGCGGTAGGCGGCCTCGTGGAGTTCGGCCCGTTGCTCGGCGCTGAGGCCATCCCAGAAGGCATGGAACAGGTCGAGGGAGGCCTTGCCAGCCCCCACCATGCCCACCACCGTGAGGGGAAGGCTGAGCCAGGGGAAGACCAGCAGCAGCATGCCGAGCACCAGGCCCACGGCGGCGCCCTGCTGCACGGAACGCCAGACGGTCCGTGCCACCAGCAAGGCCTGCTCACGCCGGCTGATTTCGCCACGCCGCACCATCGCCTCGGTGCGCAGGGTGCTGAGCAACGCCTGGTAGATCGCATAGACCGCTACCGCCCCGAGGGTCGATTCGGCCACAAATTCGCCGTTGCCCAGGGTGCCCGGGCTGCCGAGGTCGATCGAGGCCAGGCCGGCCAGGGGGGCCGCTTCTACGCCGGCCCTGGGAATCCGGAAGGGGTCGCGTTCGCGGGTCATGGCGGAGCTATGCCAACGGCTGGATCTTTGCGCAGATCAACCGGGCGGCCAAGGTGGGGTTCTCCGGCGAAGCCAACCACGCGAACCGGGTCCAAAGCCTCGCTAGCACCGGCAACGGGCCAGGCAAGCCTCAACGCACCACCAGCACCGGCACACTGGCCTGCACCAGAACCCGTTGGGTTTCGCTGCCCAGCAGCATGCCTTTCAAACCGCGGCGACCGTGGGAAGCCATCACGATCAAATCGCAGCCAAGCCGGCGGGCTGCGGCCACGATCGCCCGGTGGGGTGCCTCCCCGGCCAGCCGTTCAGCGCTGGCGGCTACGCCGGCGGCAGCCGCCACAGCCAGGGCTTCGCTCACCACCCGTTGGGCTTCCTGGCGGGCGGCGCTGGCTAGCGCCTCCAGGGTGGAGGGATCGAGGCGTTCCCCCATCCCCGGCACCGGCATCACCGGCGAGCGCTCCACCGTGAGCACCGTGAGGTGGGCCCCGAGGGCCAGGGCCAGCCGCACCGCCTCCTCCACGGCCCGTTGGGAGCGTTCGGTGCCATCGCTTGGCACGAGAAGGTGCTTGTAGGGCATCAGGGCCACGGGGCTTTCCCCCTGTTTAGGTCCCCTCTCGAAGCTTGGCTCGCCAGAATCGCCCCATGAGCCCCACCCCAGCGCCCACCTCAGCTCCAATCCCAGCGCCGATCGCTTCGGATCCCCTCTCCCCGGCCTGGCGCAACCAGTGGTATCCGGTGGCCTTCCTGAGGGACCTCGACCCTCGCCGGCCAACCGCCTTCACCCTTCTGGAGGAAGACCTGGTGCTCTGGTGGGACCGCCACAGCCAGGCTTGGCAGGCGTTCACGGATGTCTGCCCCCATCGCCTGGTGCCCCTTTCGGAGGGCCGCCTCAACCAGGCCGGCGAGCTCGAATGCCCGTACCACGGCTGGAGCTTCGATGCTGCTGGCCGCTGCACTGCCATCCCCCAGGCAGCGGCGGGTGCCACCCCAACGCCGCGGCGCTCCAACTGCCATCGCCATGCGACGGCCGAAGCCCAGGGGCTGTTGTTTGTGTTTGCCGGGGATGCTGCCGATGCCTCCGCCGTGCCCCTGCCCCTGGTGCCTGTGCTGTCCCAGGACGATGGCGGCTGGCTGGTGCAGGACACCTTCCGGGATCTGCCGATGGATGCCCTCACCCTGCTGGAAAACGTGCTGGATGTGAGCCATGTGCCCTTCACCCATCACCAGACCGTGGGCAAGCGCGAGAACGCCGGCCCGGTGGAGGCCGAACGCACTGGTTTCGGACCCGAGGGATTCACCCTGCTCTGGAAGGAGGGGCCTCGGCGGGGCAAGCTCGGCAGCCAACACACCACCTTTGTGGCGCCTGGCCTGCTCTGGCACGACCTCACCGCCCCGGGCTTTGCCCGCTTCCTCACGGTGGTCTATGCCGTGCCGATCCGGCCGGGGGAGTGTCGCCTGATTGCCCGTTTCCCATTTCGCTTTGAGTCCAAGCTGCCGGCCCTGTTGCTGCGGCTGCGGCCCGAGTGGCTCCAGCACATCGGCAACCACACCGTGCTGGAGGACGACCAGGTGTTTCTGCATTGGCAGGAGCGGGTGCTGGAGAGGCGGGGGGGCAGTGCCGCGGCCGGCCGGGCCTTCTTCCTGGCCACACCGGCCGATCGCTATGTCTTGGCCCTGCACGACTGGGTGAACCGCTATGCCGGCGTGCCCTTTCCGGGCCAGCCCCTGCCGGCCCGGCTGGATCGCCCGGCCCTGATGGACCGCTATGGCAGCCACACCGTGCACTGTCGCGCCTGCGCCGGTGCCCTCACCCAGATCCGTCGCTGGCGGCCCTGGGTTGCCCTGCTCCCCTGGCTAGCGGTGGTGTTTCTGGTTTTGTTGCCCTACCCGCTGGGTCTGGTCGCTGGCCTGGTGCTGGCCGGGGTGGGGCTTGGTCTGGGCCAGCGCCTTGCCGCCTGGGAGCAGCAGCTGTTGCGGGGGGATGGTCGGCCCCCTCGCAATCGCCATTGACCGGCGAAACCGCCTCAGGAGGCTCCCTTCCAGCCCGCCAGCGAGGCTGCCGCGGCCGAGCGCACCAGGGTGCGGGCGGCGGGCAGTGCCGGATCCAGCCGTGAGGAGGAGAAGGGCGGCAGGGAACGGGTGCGCAGCCAGGCTCCCCAGCGGAATTCATGGAAGGGGATCAGCGGTGCCGGCTCGATCAGGCCCTCCTTCTTGAGTCTCCAGATCAGGCTGCGGTAGGGGTCGTCCTGCAGACCGCTGAGCCGGGTGGGCAAATCGGTGGGGGGCAGCGGGCCTTGGCCACGGCCGTCGTAGAGGTAAAGCCAACCCCGCTGGCCGAGGTCGGCCAGCACCTCGGCCCGGTTGGTGCCGCCGGATTCGTGCACCACATAGCCGAAGGCCCGGGCCTCCGGATCAATCTCCACCAGGGCCCGGAGGCGGTGGTGGCGATCCACCATCCAGAGCTGCCCGTCCCGGTTGCGGACCAGGGGCACGGGTTTGCCGCCCAGGTAGCGGCGCCGTTCCTGGGAGGATTCCTGGGAGAAGTCGACCTGGCGGCTGCGCACTTCGGCCAGACCCACGCAGAGCTGGGTGGGCTGGAGGTCGGCCACGGCCACCTCCAGGAGAGTGCTGCCCTCGGAGGGCGGTGGCAGGGGCTGGTAAGGCGGAAGGCGCAGGCTCATGGCTACTCGGCGCATCCCCCCATCCTTGCGCTTTGCCTGCATCAATGTCGCCGCAGCCTCGGACTCCCGGGAATAGGGTCGGATCCAGGCGCCATAAGCCATGACGATCGGAACCGCCCGCCCTGCCCGAGGGCCTTTCCCCGCAGCCTCAGCGGGGCTGGAGCTGGAAGGTCCCCATGGACCGATCGGTGTGCTGATCTGCGGCCACGGCAGCCGCAATCGCCTGGCGGTGGAAGAGTTTGCCTCCCTGGCCCGCCAGCTCCAACAGGCCCTGCAGCCGGTGCCAGTGGAATTTGGCTATCTGGAATTTGCCCGACCGATCCTGCGCGATGGCCTGGAAGCGCTGCGCAGCCGAGGCGTGCGCCATGTGCTGGCCATTCCCGCCATGTTGTTTGCGGCGGGTCACGCCAAGAACGACATCCCCTCGGTGCTCAACACCTACGCCGCCGAGACGGGACTGCGGATCGATTACGGCCGGGAGTTGGGGGTGGATCGCAAGATGATCCAGGCCGCCGGCGCCCGCATCCGGGCCAGCCTGGATGCGGCGGATCGCGACGACCGCAGCGCTGGCCTGCCAGCGGTGCCCCTCCACGACACCTTGCTGGTCGTGGTGGGAAGGGGCTCCTCCGATCCCGATGCCAATTCCAACGTGGCCAAGGTCACCCGGATGCTGGTGGAGGGTTTTGGTTTTGGATGGGGTGAGACGCTTTATTCCGGCGTCACCTTCCCGCTGGTTGAACCCGGTCTGCGCCATGTGGTGAAGCTGGGGTACCGCCGCATCGTGGTGTTCCCGTACTTCCTCTTTTCCGGCGTGCTGGTGAGCCGGATTGTGCAGCACAGCGAGCGGGTGGCGGCCGACCACCCAGAGGTTGCCTTCCTCCATGCCAGCTACCTGGGAGACCATGCCGAGGTGCTGGCCACCTTCCGGGAACGGGTGGAGGACGTGCTGCGGGGCGACACCGCCATGAATTGCTCCCTCTGCAAGTACCGGGCCCAGGTGCTCGGCTTTGAAGTGGAGGTGGGCAGCCCCCAGCACAGCCACCATCACCACGTGGAGGGTCTGGTGGAGAGCTGCACCCTGTGCGAGCGCGAGTGCACGGGGGCCTGCCAGAGCGACGGTGTGCCGCTCCCGGCGGCCACCGGCCACCGCCACGACCACGACCACGAACCAGACCACAGCCATAACCACAGTCATAGTCACGAACAGGACCACAGCCACAGCCACAGTCACAGCCACGCAGACCACAGTCACGAACCAGACCAGAGCCACGGGCCAGCCCAGGGCCAGGCCATGCCCCAGGACCCTGCCCTGACAAGCCCAAACCAGCATCCGGCCGAAGCGGCCCATGGCCATGAAGGCGCCCCGCTCGACCAGCCCGCTGGCCAGGCGAAGGACCATCACCACCCTCCCTATCCCCACGCCGATCATCCCCTTGGTCCCCGCACCCTGAGGCCCCCCTCGGCCGGCTGAGCCGGCCAGCGGTGGGTCTGGAGGGAGCCCGTTTCCAGCTGGTCTGGGGGGCGGCTGCGGCGTGGTTGGCGGGCGTCAACTGGCAAGGATTGTGCGCTTTTCGACGCTTCGGCCGTCTCGTCGTGTCCCGTGTCCCATCGGACCGGGCGGCATCAGTTTTCCTGATCAGTTTGCGATTTCCCCATTTCAAGGGCTTTTTCCCCGAAAAATCGGGGGTTTTTCCCCAGGTCCTCCAGTAAAGGCCGGCTTCTGGCCGGGTGCTGTGGAAAACAGTGATTTGCTCACGCGGCCCTTGACAGGGTCGTGGGCCTATCCCTCCCCGCTGGTTTTGGCTTCAGCTTTCGGAGCTAGGGCCGCCATCGCAGCCGGTCTCATCCTGTTCCATGGTGAGTCTGGCTTGGCCGGCAGCCTTTGACGCCGGTCGGTGGGCTGTGGCCTACTGGCCCCAACCACCGATCGCTAAGCCGCCCGATGCCCATGCCGACCCCGTCCGAACGCTCCGCCCCCATGGCGTCTGAGGGTCAGCAAGCTGACGCCTCCGGTAGCGCCAGCGTGAGCCTGGAGGCGGAGGTGCCCGAGGTGCTCTTTGATGGCATGCGCAGCTTTATCAATCGCCACCCCGATTGGGACCAATACAGCGTGATCACCTCGGCCCTGGCTGGGTTCCTGTTCCAAAACGGCTGCAGCGACCACTCGGTTACCCAGCACTACCTCGATGGCCTTTTCCTACGCCAGGGCTAACCAAGAAAAAAGGGCGGAGGTGCCAACCCCCGCCTTGGTGTTTTCTCCCTTGCCCGACCCTGTGAAAGGTCGCCTGTTCATTGTGCGCAGCCCACCCCTTTCAAACTGTGGTGATGGACACCACCACAACGATCCGTTGATGAACCCCTGACCGGGCCGGATCAACCCTCGCCCCGGCGCATCCGCGACACCGCCTCCTGGCAGGCGCGCCAGGTGAGGGCCATGGAGGTGAGGGTGGGGCTCTGCCAGCCGGAGCTGGGCCAGCAGGCCCCATCGGTCACGAGCACGTTGGGGGCCCCCCAGCAGCGGTTCCAGGGGTCGAGCACCCCCTCCTCGGGCTGGCGCGACAGCCGGGCCCCCCCCAGTTCATGGATGTAGTAACCCGGCGGTGCGGCAGCCGCAGCCACCGCCACGCCGCCCTTGAGCAGCGGTTCGAACAGGGGAAGGCGGAAGAGCTCTTCGATCGGGCGGATGGTCCCGCCGGCGGCCTCCACCACGGCCTCCATGCGGCTCTGCATGTGGGCCACCATGGCGTGCTCGTTAACCCCCCAGCGGCAGACGATGTGGGGCACCGGCAGACCCCAGCGGTCGAGCCGGCTTGGATCAAGCCGCACCCGGTTGTCGGGATTGCTGAGCACCTCGCCATGGCCGATCAGGAATCCCACCGCTTCCCCGGGCCGACGCCGCAGCAGCCCCGGCGGATCGAAGCGCTGGATGGCGGTCCAGATCCCATACCCCCGGCAAAAACCGAGGCCGTCGTTCCCGCTCAGGTTGACGGTGTTGGGGATGAAGCAGCTGCCGGCGCCGGAGAGTTCAGCGGTGGTTTCCGGCTCGGCCACCTCCGGTAGGGAGAAGAAGCGGCTGGTGGAGATGTGGTCCATCAGATGGCGGCCCAGGCTGCCGGAGGGATCCCGAAGCCCCCCTTCACCCTCGGCTTCACAGGAGT
>JBAXOO010000011.1:0-13506 GCA_037133235.1 Cyanobium sp. ELA507 | reverse complement strand
GCGCAGCCGTTGGTTGGTGCGCGCTTTGTTGCCCTTGGCCACGGCGATCAGCTGGCGGGACCCGGCCTCTGCTCGCCTCGCCGCCAGCTGGGGGATCGAGGCGCCGGTGGGCAGTGATCCGGTGTGGGGGTTGCGGCCTCGCCCATGGCATGGTGCTGGCGGCCCGATCGTGCTCTGCTGGCGGCCCACGCCCTTACTGGTGGGTCGGGCCTGGATGCCTTACCTCGACGCCCTCGACCGGCTGGCCAGCCATAGCGATCGCCCCGTGCACTGGCTGCCCTTCCACAACGACCAGGACGGCCCCCTTCTGGAGACCCTGCGTTCGGAGGGGCTCATGCCCCCATCCCTCGATGCCCGCAGCGAAACGGTGGCGGCTGCCGACCCGGCAGCGGCCTTGGATCACTTCGCCGGGGCCTCCCTGGTGGTGGCCATGCGGCTTCATGGCCTGATCCTGGCTGCGCTGGCCGGCGCACCCACGGCAGCCCTGAGCTACGACCCCAAGGTGGCCGCCGCCGCCGTCGCCATCGGCTGCCCTTGCCAGGACCTCGGAACCCCAGTTGGGGTTGATTTATTGGGCAGCTGGCAGAGGGCCGTGGATCACCCCAGCGATCCGGGCCTGATCGCAACCTTCAGGGACGATGCGGATCGCCATCGGGTTGTGCTGGAGCGGGTGGTCGCTGCCATGGCCGGCGGCTCCTAAGCCAAGCCCTGGCGGCATTGCCCATGCAGGCATGCCGGAGCGGTTGCTCGAACCATGGCCGCCCGGAGCCGCAATCAGCGCACCAGCGCGGCCCGGTCGATGCGTTGGCCTTGCGCGTTCCAGGCCACGATCTCCAGCTCGGTATCGCTGGCGCTGATTTCGGCAAAGCTGTAGGCGCTTAGCGCCCGGGCTGCGTGCTCGTCGGGCACCACGGCCCGGATGCTGGCGCCGCCCCCTCCGACGACGAGGTAGGTGGTGCCATCGATGGACTTGCTGCGCTCGTAGTTGTGTTCGTGACCGTTGATGTAAAGCTGAACCCCATAGCGCTTGAACACGGGCGTGAGGCGGGCGATGGCGGCGGGATCGTCGCCGTAGAACCCCGAGCTGTAGATGGGATGGTGACCCACCACCACCTTCCAGGGCGCCGTGCTGCTCGAAAGCGCTTTGCGCAGCCACGGCATCTGGTGCTGCCAGCGGGCATTCATGTTGGTGTCGATCATGAACAGCTCTACCGGCCCGCGGCGCAGGCTGTACCAGCGTCCTTTCATGCCAAAGGGGGCATAGGCGAGCTGGGGCTCACCGTTGGCGGTTCGGATGTCGTGGTTGCCGAGCACGGCATGGAAGGGCACGCCGGCGGAAAGGAGCTCCCGGTAGGGCCGCTCGAAGGTGCTCACCACCCTGGCAAGATCGCCATCGGGGTAAATGTTGTCGCCGGCCAGCACCACCAGATTCACGGGCCGGCGGCGGTGCACTTCGGCCATGCGATCGGCCACGGCCTGCTGGTAGGTGTTGCCGCTGCCGGTATCGCCCACCGCTAGAAAGCGGAGGTTGCCTGGAGCGGCAGAACCCGCCAATGGATGCAGGGTGGCTGCCAAGAGCGCCAGGAAAGCTGGCCTGGCCAGGGATTTCAGCAACCTGCGGCGCAGCCAGTGGGACCCCCCAAGCGCCTGAGGTGGGTTGGATGCTGGGTGTGGGGAGGCGGGCATCGTCAGGTTGGCAGGGAGGATTGTTGCCGCCGCAGCTCTTCCAGCACCTCAGCGCTGTGGCGGCTGGGGTTGACCCCGCTCCAGCGGGCCCGCAGGATCCCGGCGGGGTCGATCAGAAAGGTGTGTCGTTGGGAATAGGGGGCGATCCAGGAGCCGTAGCTGCGGCTCACCTTGCCGCCCGGATCGGAAAGCAGGGGGAAGGCCAACCCCTCACTGCCACAAAAGGCGGCGTGGGATTCGCCATCGTCGGCACTCACCCCCACCACCATGGCCCCGGCCTGGCGGTAGGTCGGCAGGTCGCGCTGGAAACCGCGGGCCTCCAGGGTGCAGCCGCTGGTGAAATCCCGCGGATAGAAGTAGAGCACCAGCCACTGCCCGGCAAAATCGGCTCCCGACAGCTGTACCGGTTGGGCTTCGCCCTTTGGATCGGGCCGCACCCCCTCCAGGTCAAAGGCCGGCGCCAGAGCATCAAGGGCCGGCAGCTCCCCGCCAAGGGCAAGTGCCGGTGGGGCGAGACAACCGGCCAGCACCAGCGCGGAGGGCATCATCACCAGGGCTTGGAGCAACTGGCGGCGGTGCAGGGAGGTTGCCATCAAAAAGCGCCGACGATGCCGGCGCACTCTGCCAAAAAAAGAGGCGAATCGAGGGATGCGATTCAGATCTTGGCCAGGTTCACGCCCAGTTCCTTGGCGTAGGCACCGAGGCCTTTTTTCTGGATGGTTTTGAGGGCCTTGGTGGAAACCCGCAGCTTCACGAAGCGGTTGCCCTCGGCCCACCAGAGGCGGCGTTCCTGCAGGTTGACCTGCTGCAGTTTCTTGGTGCGCACGTGCGAATGGCTAACGGCCATGCCGTTGTTGGCACGCTTGCCGGTGAGCTCACAGACGCGGGACATGACGCTTTCCAATCCGAAACAAAGGGCCTAAGCCCAAGATCAGACTTTAGCAAAGGGCTGTTGGCCCCCAAACCAGGCCCCAGAAATGGAGCCTGGTCTCAGACCAGACCCCGCTGCAGCAGCTGTCCGATCAGGTCGGTGCTGCGTTGCTGGAAACCATTGAGTTGCTCGGGCTCCAGACCGCCCACGGACAGTTTGGCCATCTCGTAGAGATGGCGGCCCAGGGCCTGGGCGAGCTCCTGGCTTGGCGAGGCGATCGTGCCGCTCGACTGGGTGATCACCCCACCGGCGGCCAGCTTATGGAGCCCTTCCACCAGGGGATGGCGGCGGTTGACCAGCAGCACATGGTGTTCAGGCAAGCCCGGCAAGCGCTGCTCCATGAAGGCCCCCATGTCGTTGAGGCGGCGCATCTGCTCCGGCAGCAGGATCAGCGCCGCGGGTCCCCCCTCCCCCTTGAGGGCCTGCACCTGCACCGTGACCTTGTCATTGGCCAGCGCGGTGCGGAACAGTTCGCGCAGCAGTTCATTGCTGTCGCGGCCCTCCGCATCGGTGATGGCGCTCTCGGTTTCCTGCAGCGAGGCATCCAGCTCGGCATCCACCCGCTGGAAGCTCAATTCGGAATGGCGGTGTTCAAGCCAGGGGATGAACTGGCTGTCGATGAAGGTGTCGGCCAGCAGCACCTCGGCCCCTTGGCCTTTCCATAGGGCCAATGGGCCGGCCTGGCCGACCTCATCGGTGCAATAGAGCACCCGGTTGGCATGGTCGGCACCCAGGCGGCTGCGGTAGCCCGCCAGGGTGGTGTAAGTGCGCTCGCCACTGGCGATGGGATCGGGGACCTCCCCTTCCGCTGCGTCCTCGGCCGGCGCCGCCGCAGCCGTGGTGCCGAACAACACCAGATCGGCCACCTGATCGGCGAATTTTTCATCCTCGAGGGCACCGATTTTGATAAACGGCGCCACGGCATCCCAGATGGCGGCGTACCTGGCCGGCTCATCACGGTGGAGTTCCTTAAGCCGATCCCCCACCTTCTTGGCTACAAAACCGCCGATCGAGCGCACACGCCGGTCGGTCTGGAGGGCGGAGCGACTCACATTGAGCGGGATGTCCGGTGAATCGAGCACCCCCCGCAGGGGCAGGAGGTAGCGGGGTACCACCTCCTTGATCGAATCACTAACGAAGACCTGGTTGCAATAAAGGCGGATCTCGCCCTTCTCCCAGTCGGCGCGGCCACCGCCAAGTTTGGGGAAGTAAAGGATTCCCTGCAAGCTGTAGGGATAGTCGGTGTTGAGGTGCACCCACAGCAGTGGGTCGCCCTGGAAGGGGTAGAGGTAGCGATAGAGCGCGATGTAGTCGTCATCGCTGAGCTCTCGGGGGCTTTTGCGCCAGGGGGCTTCCCGTTTGTTGACCGACTCGCCATCGAGCTGCACATCGACCGGCAGGAAGTCGCAGTAGGTGGTGATCAGGGTACGGATGCGGGAGGGTTCGAGGTACTCCAGCTCCTCCTCCATCAGGTGGAGGATCACATCGGTGCCGGGTTCTGGGCGCTCGGCAGCCTCCAGGCTGAACCGCGGTGAGCCATCACAGCTCCAGCGCACCGCCTCGCTGCCGGCGCGGGCGCTCAGGCTGACCAGCTCGACCTTGGCGGCCACCATAAAACTGGAGTAGAAGCCCAGGCCAAAATGGCCAATGATGGCATCACTTTCCTGCTTGTATTTCTCCAGGAAGTCTTCAGCGCTGGAGAAAGCTACCTGGTTGATATAGCGCTTCACCTCATCGGCATCCATGCCGATGCCGTTGTCGGAAATGGTGAGGGTCTTCGCCTCGCGATCGATCCGGATCGAAATGCGGCCTTCCGGCCCTTCACTGCAATCGCCGGCCATGGCCGCCATGCGGCGTTTGCTGATGGCATCAACGCCGTTGCTGACCAGTTCGCGCAGAAAGACTTCATGGCCGCTGTAGACGGCCTTTTTGATGATCGGAAAGATGTTTTCGGTGTGGATCTGGATCTGACCCTGTTCTTCCAGCACCGCCATGGCAGCCTTGTGTCACTGCCGATGAGATTAGAAGGAGCACCCCCTGCTGCTCAACCAGCGCAAGGGTGGGGTCTCCGCACCGCTGGCGGCAGCCCAGGCCAGCTCTGCTAACCGCTGCCCAACGCAGAAACGACCGCAGTCCTCACCACGATCAAGCCCCCCGCTGCAGCTCCGGTTTCTCCTCCGGCAGGATCGCCCCGGCCACCGGACAGACCTGGAGGCAGATGCCGCAGTCGATGCAGGTGTCGAAATCGATCCAGTAAAAGGCGGTGCCCTTGCTGTTGGCGCCGCTGCCGGGATGGATGCAGGCCACCGGACAGGCATCCACGCAGTCGGCAACGCCTTCGCAGACGTCGGTCACGATCGTGTGGGCCATGCAGGAGAAAAGCGCAGGCCCGAATCCTAGGCAGGGCCAGGTTCCAGCCAAACGACGCCCCGGCAGCCGCGTTCTTGGGCGATGGCTGCCGCTTCCTCCCGACTGCCGCAGGGTTGGAGGCAGAGTTCGGCCACCTCGCCCTGGCGATGCAGCTCCGCCAGGCGGGCGATGGCCCGATCGGAACCCACCGTTGCCCCTTCGGCGACCAGCCAGGGGCTGGGTGGAGTCGCCAGCGCTCCAGTGGCCTCCAGCAGTTCGCGGATGGCTTCAATGGCAAAGCCAAATCCAGTGCCGGCGGCCCGGGCTTGATCGCGGTCGAAGCGGCCCACCAGGGCGTCGTAGCGGCCCCCGTTGGCGATCGCCACCGGGGCCTCACGGCCCTGGCAGACCAGGCGAAACACCAGGCCGTCGTAGAGGTCGAAATGGGGCTGAAAGGTGGGGTCGAGCTGCAGGCGAACCCCCTGGGCCGCCGCCGCGGGGGCCAGGCTGGCCAGGGTGGCGGCGAGGGTTTGGAGCAGGGGCACCGCACCAATCCATTCCTTTAATTCCACCAGCACCTTGCTGGGCTCACCGCGCAGCCCCAGCAGGCGCCGATAGCGCTCACGATCGCCCTCCGATAGAGGAATCGCCTCCAGGGCCAGGGGGTTGTAGGCGGTGAGGGCCTCGCGGATGGTTCGCCGTTCTGCCAGGGGAAGGGGAGCCAACAGGGCATCGAGCAGGCCGTGGTGTCCAACCAGCAGGGTGGGTTGGTGCTCGGGCCTCAAGCCCAGGGTGGCCACCGCCGCCAACAGCAGGTGCAGCAGTTCGGTGTCGGCGGCGGCGGAGGAATGGCCCAGCAGCTCAACGCCGCTCTGGAGCTCCTCGCTGATCCGTTGGCCGCCCCCATCCCCCACGTAGGTGCGGTAGGTGGTGCCGCCGGCCCACAACCTCAGGGGCCTGGGACGGGCCAACATCCGGGTGGAGGCGGCCCGGGCGATCGGTGCGGTGAGCTCAGGCCTCAAACCCAGGGGGTCATCGGTGGCCAGCCGCACGATTTCACGTCGATGGATGGCGCCACCCGCTTCAAGGGAATCAATCCGTTCAATCGAGGGTGGAGCTACCTCCTGGTACCCCCAAAGCCGGTAGACAGCGGCCAGCAGTTCGGCGATCCGCCGGTTGCTCTCCACCGCACCGGGGTTGAGATCCCGGGCGCCTGCAGCGGGTTGGAGGGCCATGGGGGGTTGGTGGGTGGGCCGATCCTATGGAGTGATGCCGTCGAGTTCTGGGGCTCCGAAACTTGAACCGGTGAGTGGACTGCAACGGGCCAGCTCGCCCACCATCTCGGCGTGGAGTCTGGGTCCACAGGCCAACACCCGACCCCGGGCCAGGTCGAGCGGCCCGCCGTCGTAAGCGCTGACCACTCCACCAGCCTGCTCCACCAGCACCAGTCCCGCCGCCAGGTCCCAGGGAGAGAGACCCCTTTCCCAGTAGCCATCCAGGCGGCCAGCGGCGACATAGGCGAGGTCTGCAGCTGCCGCACCGGCCCGACGCACGCCATGGCTGCGGTGGGTGAACCAGGCGAATTCGGCGTAGTTGTTGTCACGCCGCTCAACCCGGTCGTAGGCAAAGCCGGTGCCCAGCAGAGCGTCGGCCACATGGGCGCAGTCGGTCACCTGGATCCGCTCGCCATTGCACCAGGCGCCATGGCCCGGAGCGGCCCAGAACACCTGCTCCATGGCCGGCATGGCAAAGGCGCCCAACAGGGGCCTGCCGCGCCATGTGAGGCCCACCGAGGTGCCGAAGAAGGGGAACCCATGGGCGTAGTTGGTGGTGCCATCGAGGGGATCCACACACCACTCCAGGTCCCCCTGGCCGGCGCGTCGGCCGCTTTCCTCAGCAAGCACGCCGAAGTCTGGGGTTTCATCCGCCAGCAGTTCAAGCACGGCCTCTTCGGCTGCATGGTCGGCTTCGGTGACTAGGTTGCCGGCGCTCCCCTTGAGCTTGATACGGATTTCCTGCCGGAACATCTCCCGGAGGGGACGGGCGCCGGCTTGGGCGGCACGGCGGGCCAGGTCGAGCAGGCGCTCAATGTCGTCGTCGCTCAGGCCGCTGTCCTGGGCGGCGGCGTCGGAGAGGCGAAGCGGGGTGGAGGTCATTCGTCGTCGAGGGGGATACCGGACCGGATCCGGCCCCGTCCGAAGTGTTGGCCGAACTGGAGCTCGTAGACCTCATCTTCGTCCTGGGTCTCCACCTCCAGGGGACCGGTAGCCCTGGCCACACAAAGCAACCCGTAGCCCTTGGTGCGCAGCTCCCGCGACAGACCGAGGGCTTCGTGCTGGTCGATGCTGCCGGCCAGCACCCGCACGGCGCAGGCGGTGCAGCAGCCATTGCGGCAACTGAAGGGCAAGGGGTCGCCCTGCTCCTCGAAACTGCGCAGGATGTAGGCGCCCTCGGGAACCTGGTGGCGAATCACCCGGCCCTCTTGGCGCCAATGCACGGTGATGGTGTGGCTGGGGGGCGGTTTTGCTTCCATCGTGATGGCAGAGGTGTGGGGCACGGGCTGCTAAGTTTGCATCTGCCCCATTTTGCCCCTGGAGAGGTGGCCGAGTGGTCGAAGGCGCAGCACTGGAAATGCTGTATAGGGGCAACTCTATCGAGGGTTCGAATCCCTCCCTCTCCGTATTCAAAAAGCCGGCCCGCGGGCCGGCTTTTTATTGGCCATTTCGCATCGTGTCGCAGTGGCTTTTGCCGAAAATATGGAGGTTGGAAATCAATCTCCATGGCAGCGCAGCGATGTTGATTCTGAGATCAACCGAAGCGGCCGCTCACATAATCCTGGGTAGCTTGCTGAGCTGGGGCGTTGAAAATGGTTTCGGTACTGTCGTACTCCACCAAGTAACCAACCTTGCCTGATCCACCCTCGATGGCTTCGGCGTTGTAAAACGCGGTCCTGTCGGCGACCCGCACCGCCTGCTGCATATTGTGGGTCACGATGATGATCGTGTAGCTGCGCTTCAGTTCGTGCATCGTTTCCTCGATCTTCAAGGTGGAGATCGGATCCAGTGCGGAGCAGGGTTCATCCATCAGGATCACCTCCGGCTCGGTGGCAATGGCCCGGGCAATGCAGAGACGTTGCTGTTGTCCACCGGAGAGGGCAAAGCCACTTTCCTGAAGTTTGTCCTTGCATTCGTCCCACACCGCCGCCTTGCGCAGGGAGCGTTCCACTAGTTCGTCCATGTCACCGCGGTAGCCGTTGATGCGGGCACCAAAGGCGATGTTTTCGTAGATGGTCTTGGGGAAGGGGTTGGGTTTTTGAAACACCATGCCAATTCGGCGGCGCACCTCAACCGGGTCGACGCGGCTGTCATAGAGATCCTGTCCATCAAAAACCACCTTGCCCTTGAGGCTGCAGCCGGGGATCAGGTCATTCATCCTGTTCAGGCCGCGCAGGACGGTTGACTTGCCACAACCCGATGGCCCGATGAAGGCAGTGACTTTGCCACGGGGGATGTCGAGAAAGACGTTGCGAACGGCCTCAAAGCTGCCATAAGAGATCGTCACATTCTGCAGGGACATGCAGGTGTCGACTGGGGCGGGGCTGTGGGAAGAGATGGTGGATGTCATGGCTGTCGGGGCTGAATGGTAGTGCGAGTCTTTAGGAAATACTAAGGTTTAATGCTGGTGTTAGGTGCGGGTAACCCTGGTGATCCAGCGAGCCAGAAGGTTGGCGGCCAGGATCATCACGACCAACACGAAGGATGCGGCCCAGGCCAGTTGGTTTTGGGGCGCATAGGGCATGATGGCGAAGTTGTAAATCAGCACCGACATGCTGGCGATCGGGTTAAAAATCCCTTCCGGCCAGAAGGGTGAAAACAGGGCGGTGAAGATCAGCGGCGCCGTTTCGCCCGCAGCCCTGGCAATCGCTAGGACCACCCCGGTGGCGATCGGCGTGAAGGCTGACGGCAACACCACCTTCAAGATCGTGACGACCTGGGAGGCACCCACGCCATAGGCACCCCAGCGCAGCTCTTGGGGGACAAGCTTCAGACCTTCGTCGGTGGTTTTGATCACCGTGGGCAGCATCAGCACCGCCAGGGCGATACCTCCGGCCATGGCGCTGTAGCTCTGGCCGAAGAAAATCCGGGTGGCCACGATCAGGCCGTACACAAAGACGCCACTGATGATGGAGGGAACCCCGGCCAGCACGTCGTTGCAGAATCGCACCACCTGGGCGAACCAACCGTGGCGATTGTATTCGGAGAGGTAAATGCCACCACCCACGCCAATCGGAATGGCCAGGAGCGAAGCGATCAGCGTCACCACGACCGTACCCACTATGGCGTTGCCGATGCCGCCCCCTGCCATGCCGGGGGCTGGCGGGAGTTGGGTGAACAAACTCGGGCTGATCAGCCGCCCACCCTGGATCAACACATAGAGGAGTACCAGAACCAACGGGAGTACGGCGATAGCGGCAAAGAGGCCGGCAATGCCTGTGAAGAGGGTATTGAAACGGTTGCGGCTGAGACTCGGCTTGAAAAAAAGACTACCCCGATCAATTCGGGCTGTCGTCGAAAGGGGCTGGGGAAATGGCGTCATGGGGGTAGGCCTGAGTATGGGGAACGGCGGTGCTTCAGTAGCGGAGGCTGAGTTTGCGCACGATCCATTGGGCCGCCACATTCACCACAAAGGTGAGCAACATCAAGATCAGGGCGGCGTACATCAGCGCCGAAACCTGGACGCCCTCGGCTTCACCGAACTGGTTGGCCAGCATCGAAGAGATCGTGTTGCCCGGGGCCAACAAGGAAAGGTTGAAATTGAGGGAGTTGCCAATAATCATGGTCACCGCCATCGTCTCGCCCATGGCGCGCCCAAGGGCCAGCATCACGCCTCCGATGATCGCCGAAATGGCCGCCGGCAGAATGATGTTGAAGATCGCGCCCCAGCGGGTGGTGCCAATGCCGTAGGCACCCTGTCGTAACTCGACCGGTACCTGGTTGAGGGCATCTCGAGCAATGGCCGTGATGATCGGCAGGGTCATCACCACCAGGATTAAGATCGCCGGCGCCATGCCGGGGCCCTGGGGCACGGTGTTGAAAAACGGAGTCCAGCCGAGAAGTTTGTGGCTGAGGTTGAGCAGGGGCCGGATGGCCGGCTCCATGACGAAGATTGCCCATAGCCCCAGCACCACCGAGGGGATGGCCGCCAGCAGTTCCACCATCAGGCCGATCACCTCGCGAACGGAGCGGGGAATGATGTCTTCGGTGATAAAGATGGCCGTTCCGATGCCCAGGGGCACGGCCAGCAGCAGGGCAAGCAGCGAACTCACCAGCGTGCCGTAGATGGCCGTGAAGGCCCCGTACTTCTCGTTGACGGGATCCCAGTCGGAACTGGTGAGGAAGCCTGCGCCGAAGTCGGCGATCGCTTCGCGGGCACCACTGAACACCGTGATCAGGATGGCGAGCAACACAGTGGCCACCAGGCCGGCCAAGCCCATGGTGAGGTTTCGGAAGCCCCCATCCAGGAGTTTCTCGGACATCGGCCGGCGTCTGAGGGTGTAGGCCCTGGCCAGGGAGTCCGGCTCCGGTGGAGCGGTTGAGAGGCGGCTCATGCGCTGCTGGCGCGGTGGATCTAGGCGCTCCATCGGGTCGCAACGCCGAGGTCATGCCATTCCCACATTGTGAAAGGTGGTTGGGGCCGGGCGTTTAAGTACGGTTTAACGTCCTGCCAACGCCCGGTAGCGTTGGGGCATATCCAGGAACCGGCCGCCGCCGGACCACCAGCCGAACATTCATGGGGCGCATCGTTGGCATCGACCTGGGCACCACCAACTCGGTGGTGGCCGTGCTCGAAGGCGGCCGCCCCTTGGTGATCGCCAATACGGAGGGGGGGAGGACCACCCCTTCGGTGGTGGGCTTCAGCCGCGATCAGGAACTGCTGGTGGGCCAACTGGCCAGGCGCCAACTGGTGCTGAACCCCCGCAACACCTTCTCCAATCTCAAGCGTTTTGTCGGTCGCAGCTGGGACGAACTCGATGACGGCAGCCTGGGGGTGCCCTACACGGTGCGGGCCAACGACCAGGCCAACGTGCGGGTGGTCTGTCCCGCCACGGAGCGCGAATACGCCCCCGAGGAGCTGGTGGCCAGCATCCTGCGCAAGCTGGTGGACGACGCCTCCACCTACCTGGGGGAGCCGGTTGAGGCGGCGGTGATCACCGTTCCGGCCTACTTCAACGACGCCCAGCGCCAGGCCACCCGCGATGCCGGACGCCTGGCGGGCATCACGGTGGAGCGGATCCTCAACGAACCCACGGCCGCTGCCCTGGCCTATGGCTTTGACCGCAGCACGGTGAAGCGGGTGCTGGTGTTCGACCTCGGCGGCGGCACCTTTGATGTCTCGGTGCTGCGCATCGCCAACGGGGTGTTTGATGTGAAGGCCACCAGCGGCGACACCCAACTCGGCGGCAACGACTGGGACCGGCGCATCGTGGACTGGCTGGCCGATGCCTTTCTCAAGCAGCACGGCCTTGACCTACGCCGCGATCGCCAGGCCCTGCAGCGGCTCACCGAAGCGGCCGAGAAGGCCAAGATCGAACTTTCGGGTGTGCGCAGCACCCCCATTTCGCTTCCCTTTATTGCCACGGCTGAGGCCGGCCCGCTGCACATCGAGACCAGCCTGGAGCGCAGCACCTTCGAATCCCTCTGCCCCGATCTGCTGGATCGTCTGTTGCGGCCGGTGCAGGGGGCCCTGCGGGATTCGGGCCTCACGGCCGATGCCATCGACGATGTGGTGTTGGTGGGGGGCTCAACCCGTATGCCGATGGTTCAGGAGATGGTGCGCACCCTGATCCCGCGCGAGCCCTGCCAATCGGTGAACCCCGACGAGGTGGTGGCGATCGGGGCGGCGGTGCAGGCCGGCATCCTCACCGGCGAACTGCGCGATCTGATGCTCAACGACGTCACCCCCCTCTCCTTGGGTCTGGAGACGATCGGTGGGGTGATGAAGGTGCTGATTGCCCGCAACACGCCGATTCCGGTCCGCAAGTCGGATGTGTTCAGCACCTCCGCGGCCAACCAGAACTCGGTGGAGATCCATGTGCTCCAGGGTGAGCGCCAGATGGCGGAGGGCAATAAATCCCTAGGCCGCTTCAGGCTTTCCGGCATCCCGCCGGCACCCCGCGGGGTACCCCAGGTGCAGGTCTCCTTCGACATCGACGCCAATGGCCTCCTTCAGGTCTCGGCCACGGACCGCACCACCGGCCGGCAGCAGAGCGTTTCGATCCAGGGCGGCACCAACCTCAGTGAAGAAGAGATCAACCGCCTGCTCCAGGAGGCCGAGCTGAAGGCCGTGGAGGATCGGCGCCTGCGCTCCGATATTGACCGCCGCAATCGGGCTCAGACCCTGGCCTCCCAGGCGGAACGGCGCCTGCGGGATGCGGCCCTGGAATTGGGGCCCTATGGAGCCGACCGGCAGCAGCGCTCGGTTGAACTGGCCCTGCGCGATGTGCAGGAGCTGCTGACCCAGGAGGATTCCGCTGAGCTCGAACTGGCCGTGAGCCAGCTGCAGGAGGCCCTATTCGGCCTCAATCGGCGCCTGCTGAGTGAGCGGCGGGCCGAGGCCGGCCCCCTCCAGGGCCTCAAGAACACCCTCGGGTCCCTGCGGGACGAGCTCTTCGCCGACGACGACTGGGATGACTGGGACCGTGATGGCCGCTCCGATCCCTGGGCCACTCCCCCCCGGCGTCCCCCGGTTGAGCGCTTCGGCCAGCGCCCAGAGCCCCTCCCTCCGACAGGTTTGGGTCGGGGTGGGGTGGTGCGCTACGACTCCCGTGAGGATGGCCCGATGGAGCGGTGGGATCAAGCGGAGCCGCGCCTGGGGCGGGACTCCGGCTATCTCCCCGGTGGGGGTGGCGATCGCAACGGCTGGAGCAACCCGGCAACCGCCGAGCGGGATCCTGGGTCATACGGCGATCGCTACGCCCAGCTCGATTCCGACCGAGAGCCCTATGGCGGGCGCTCTACCGAGCGCTACACCCAGGACTTTGACCAGGCCCCTCCCGAAGAGGCCTACACGGCCACTGACCCGGACTGGGACCAAGCCCGCCGGCAGGCGCCTCCAGCCCTACGGCGGGACGGCGCTGCATCCCGCCGCCCCCAGCCCTTCTCCGACCCCGATGACCCCTGGGGCGATGGCTGAAACCCTGAACCGATCCGATTACTGGGAGGTGCTGGAGCTCGCGCCTGGCGCCGATGCGGCCAGCTTGAAGCGGGCTTTCCGGGAGCAGGCCCGCCGCTGGCATCCCGACCTCAATGGCAGCGATCCCGTGGCCGAGGAGCGCTTCAAGCAAGTCAATGAGGCCTATGCCGTGCTTTCCGATCCCCGCCGCCGGCGGGTCTGGGAACAGGGCGAGGCCTCGGCCGATGGCAGCTCCAGCGAAACCGATCCCTTCGCCACCGGGTTTCCCAGTTTTGAGGCTTACCTGGATCGGCTCTTCGGCCGGGATAGGGGCCAGCGCACAGTTGGGGAGCAGGGGGGGGGCGATC
>JBAXOO010000010.1:0-13682 GCA_037133235.1 Cyanobium sp. ELA507 | reverse complement strand
CCAGAACTGCTGGTAGCGGTCGAGGCAGACCTGCTTCATGTACTGGCGGGCCGGCTTGTTGAAGTGGCGGGGATCGAAGTTGGCGGGATCCTTGAAGGCCGCTTCCCGAACCGCGGCGGTGAAGGCCAGGCGGTTGTCGGTGTCGATGTTCACCTTGCGAACGCCGTTGCGGATGCCTTCCTGGATCTCCTCCACGGGCACGCCGTAGGTCTCGGGGATGGCGCCGCCGTACTTGTTGATCATGTCGAGCCACTCCTGGGGAACCGAGGAGGAGCCGTGCATCACCAGGTGGGTGTTGGGGATGGCTTTGTGGATCTCGGCGATGCGGCTGATCGCCAGCACTTCACCGGTGGGTTTGCGGGTGAACTTGTAGGCGCCGTGGCTGGTGCCGATGGCGATC
Source organism: Cyanobium sp. ELA507 (assembly GCA_037133235.1). Classification (GTDB taxonomy): domain Bacteria; phylum Cyanobacteriota; class Cyanobacteriia; order PCC-6307; family Cyanobiaceae; genus Cyanobium. Next base: position 13,282 of record JBAXOO010000010.1, on the reverse strand, counting down.
GCGAGGGCATCGACCTTGGTCTTGGCCACGAAATCGGCGGCCTCAGCAGGATCGGTGAGCAGTTGGGAGTGGTCGAGGGTGCCTTCGAAGCCGTGGCCGTCTTCGGCCTCACCCTGGCCAGTCTCGAGGGAGCCTAGGCAGCCCAGTTCACCCTCCACGCTCACGCCGATGGCGTGGGCCACATCCACCACTTCCTTAGTCACGGCCACGTTGTAGTCGTAGCTGGCCGGGGTCTTGGCGTCGGCTTCGAGGGAGCCATCCATCATCACGGAGGTGAAGCCGTTGGCGGCAGCGCCGTAGCAGGTGGCGGGGCTGTTGCCGTGGTCCTGGTGCATCACGACGGGGATGTCGGGATAGGTCTCCACTGCCGCCAGGATGAGGTGGCGCAGGAAGCTTTCACCGGCGTACTGACGGGCGCCGCGGGACGCCTGCAGGATCACGGGGCTGTCGGTTTCGTAGGCCGCCTCCATGATCGACTGGACCTGCTCCAGGTTGTTGACGTTGAAGGCCGGGATGCCGTAGCCGTTTTCGGCGGCATGGTCGAGCAGCAGCCGAAGCGGGACGAGCGCCATGGGAACCTCGGGAAATAGGGGAGAGCGACGGCTGGCGGGTTCGCCCGCAGTGTCTGGGCGGGAGTCTAGGCGATGCCCCTCTGCCCCTTCCCATACGCCTTAGCCAGCCGAGGAGGCGCTGAGGCTAATGCCACTCCATTGGCGTGCCTGGTCACAGAGACGCTGGCTCGCCGCCGCCTCCGCCAGGCCCGGCACCATGGGTCTTCCTTCCCGGACGGCGGCCGCCCACCAGCTCACCAGCCGCCTCACCGGCGCGATCCGGCCATCCTCCCAGGTGCGTGACCAGGCCAGGGCTGGATCCGGGGCCACGGGCCGCATCTCTTCCCCTGGCCTGGCCATCTGGAGCTGGAAGCCATGCACGTAGTCGGCCTGGTTGGTGGAACCCAGCACAAGGGTGGCGTCACTGCCATAGAGCTCCAGCCAGCAGCCGCGGCCGTTGCGGGTCACGGCCGCCAGGTTGACCTGGGCTGGCACCCTGCGGCCCCGCAGGTCGAGGAGGTCGAGTTGCAGGAGGGCGATGTCCTCGGCATCCACGGCGGCCTGCCGCGGAGGAGTCTCGGTCTCCGCGCTGGGGAGGGGCCGCTCGCCGATGGCGGTGCTGAGTCGGGCGGCCTGCAAGCTGGATGGTCCGACCAGCCAGTGCAGCAGATCGAAGGCATGGGTGCCGAGGGCGCCCAGCACCCCGCCCCCTGCGGCCGCCTGGGAATACCAGTTCCAGGCGCGATTGGGGTCGGCGCGGCTGCCCATCAACCAGTCGAGCTTCACCAGCCAAGGATCCCCCAGCACCCCCTGCTCCAGCAGGGCGGCCAGTTGCTGGAAGGGGGGCACGGCCCGGTATTCGAAATCCACCGCCACGGTGAGGCCGAGCCGCAGGGCCAGGCGCTGCAGCTCCTCCACCTGGAAGGCGTCGAGGGCCACGGGCTTCTCCAGCAGCAGGTGCTTGCCGGCCTCCAGGGCGCGGCGGGCCAGCTCAAAGCGGGGGGCCGGTGGCGTGGCGATCACGATGGCCTCCACGCCCTGATCGGCCAGAAGGCTGCCGAAATCGGTGTAGCCGGGAAGGTTGGCGGCCCGGCAGGCCTGCTCAAGCCGCTCTTGGCGGGGATGCCAGAGGGCAACGGGCTCAGTCGAGGGGCAATCGAGCAGGGCTTTCAGGTGCACCTTCTCCCCGAAACCGAGGCCGGCCACCGCGACCCGTAGGGGTGAACCAGTTGGGGATTGGTGTTCAGCCATGGGGCGCCTCGGCTGCCGCACAGGCGGCCCGCAGGGTGGCCTCGGTGAGGGGATCGCCGTTGGCTAGTGCCCAGGTGGCTCCCCAGCGGGGTATGCCGTTCACGGCACGATCGCGGTAGAGCTCCTGGCCGCAGTCGAGGTCCATCACGTAGAGCGTGCCTGGGCGCTGGAGCAAGGTGCCGTCCTTGTCCTGGTCGGGACCTGGGGCTGGTTGGAAGCGGCTCAATACCGAGAGCCGCCCCTGGCGGTCGCGGCGCAGGCTGCCCGTATCCCACCACTGCCGTCCTTGGGGGCTGGCCGGCACCTCCTGCCAGTCGACCGGGCCGGCCAGCACGGCGGGCAGAAGGGCCTGGTCCCACCGCCCAGAGGGCCCTGGGGCGAAGTCCCCGATCGGAGGCAGGGGCGCCAGGGTCAACAGCAGCAACAAGAGCACCAGAGCGCGGCCCAGCCAGCGCAGCGGGGCTGGCTTCTGGCGGGGTAGGTCTTGCCTCATGGGGCCACCGCTTCACTGCGGCGTCTGGCGCCATGGAGGCGCAACAGGGTGGCCAGGGTGCTGCGCAGCTCGGTGCGGGGAACAATCTTGTCCACGAAGCCGTGCTCCTGCAGGTACTCGGCGGTCTGGAAACCTTCGGGCAGTTTTTCCCGCAGGGTCTGCTCGATCACCCGGCGCCCGGCGAAGCCGATCAAGGCCTGCGGTTCGGCCAGGATCAGGTCCCCCAGCATGGCGAAACTGGCCGTAACCCCTCCGGTGGTCGGATGGGTGAGAAGGGGGATGTAGAGCAGCTCGGCCTGCCGGTGCCGCTCAAGGGCGCCGGAGATCTTGGCCATCTGCATCAAGCTCAGCATGCCTTCCTGCATGCGGGCCCCTCCAGAAGCGCACACGATCAACACCGGATGGCGGCGGGCGGTGGCCTCCTCAATTAGTCGGGTGAGCCTCTCGCCCACCACCGAGCCCATCGAGCCGCCCATGAAGCGGAAATCCATCACCCCCAGGGCCAGCGGCATCCCCTCCAGCCGGCACAGACCCGTCACCACCGCATCGCGCAGGCCGGTGCTCTGTTGGCTGTCGCGGAGGCGATCGGCGTAGGCCCGCCGGTCCTTGAAGGCCAGGGGATCGGTTGGAGACAGGTCGGCATTGAGGACCTCGAAGCTGCCCGGATCGGCGATCAGGCGGATGCGTTCGTCACTGTCGATCCGGTTGTGGTGGCCGCAGCCCTTGCAGACATGGGCATGGGCCGCCAGATCCTTGCGGTAGACCACTAAGGCGCATTCGGAGCACTTGCTCCAAAGGCCGTCGCCTTCATCCGGTTCGGGGCCCTGGCTTGCGCGCACCACTGGGGCGTTCTTGCGGCGATCGGCAAACCAGTCGAAGAGCGACATCGATCGAAGGGGCGCCCGCGGGGGGTCTGGGGTGGTCCTGATCCATTAAAGGCTGGCCAGGGTTCAGGCCGTTCCGATCGGGGCAAGGCCCGGCAACAGCAACTGCAGCCATGGGGTTGGGCCCACCAGCCAGATGGCCAGGGCGCCCGCGGCCAGAAAGGGTCCGAAGGGGAAGGGTTGGCTGGGTCCGAGCCTGCCGCTCAGGCGACCGATGCTGCCGATCACGGCACCCAGCAGCACCGCCAGGGCGACCGCCAGGCCCAGCCCCAAGGGCCCGAGCCAGGCCCCCATCAAGGCCGCGAGCTTGGCATCCCCCAGTCCAAGCGCTGGCTTGCCGAGGGCCCTCTCCGCCAGGGCGCTCACCGCCTCAAAGCCCAACAGGCCCAGGGCCGCCGCGATCAGGTGCTCAAGCAAGAGGCTGCGGCCGGTGCCCACCCCCTGCTGGAAGCCAAGCAGAGCAGTGACGCCCAGGCCCAGAACCACGCCCCAACGGCAGAGCGGCTCCGGCAACCAGAGGCTGTCCAGGTCGATTAACACCAGAGGGACCAGCCAGCTAGCTAGCAACCAGCCGGCTCCCAGCAGCAGCCAGGGCTGGGCTCCTTGCCCCATGGCCTCGGGGTGGGCCAGCAGCACGGCCACCCAAAGCCCTGCGGTGAGCAGTTCCACCAGGGGATAGCGAAGGGCGATGGGTTGATGGCAGTGCCGGCAGCGGCCCCGCAGCAGCAACCAGCCGAGCACCGGCAGGTTGTCGCTCCAGGCCAGTTGGGTGCCGCAGTGGGGGCAATGGCTGCCGGGCCAGATCACCGATTCCTGGCGGGGTAAGCGCCAGGCCACCACGTTGAGGAAGCTGCCAACGCAGGCCCCGGCCAGGGCCACCAGGGGGGCGAGAAGGGGTAGCAGCAGGGAGATGTCGGACGACTCCACGGGCATCAACAGGGTGGGGGGCGAACGGCCAGGGGCGGGATCAGGCGGTTGGGCGGCCGAGGCCACTCCCGCGGCTGCCCCGACCACGGCCCTGGCTTCGACTGCGCAGCCATTCGATCGGCACGAATTGCTCTTTGGGTAAGAGCACCGGCACCTCAAACACCACCCGTCCGCCACCGGCATCTGCCAACACGACGCCCAGGGGTTCGGCTCCAGCGCTACAGGCGGAGAGATAGGCGAAATAAACGCCCCGGGCCAGGCCCAGCACCTCGGCGCTGTTGATCCGATCGAGGCGCAACGGGGAGCCCGCTGCGTACGGGGCTGCTCCGGTGGCCATGGGGCTGGAGGAACCGCGGATCACGAACGAGGGACTCACCGGGTCCCTAGAGCCTGGGGCATTCCGGTTGGAGGCTTCGTAGCGATCGACCTTGGCCTTGTCGACAGCCTGATCGATGGCCGTGGCGGCTGACCCAGCAGTGCCATGCAAAGGATCGTCGGGGATTCCAGCGCTCCTGGTTGGTGCACGGTCGGCTGCTTCGTGCCAAGGCTCGTGACGGTTGGCGCGCCCAGCATCAATCACGCCGTTGAATCCGGCGGCAACGCTGGTGGCCATGGGGGGTGGTTCGGTGCTGATGGTTCCGAAGCAGCGGAACGGCACCAACCGGCAGTCACCAAGGCAAGCACCGGTTCGGTTGGCGAGAGTTTAGGCGTACCAGCGGGATCTGCCTGTTTCGCCGTTGATTCCCAACGATCAACCCAGCTGCTTCTTCTCTTCGATCATGCGGTGGATGATCGGGGTAAGGATGAGCTCCATGGCAAAGCCCATCTTGCCGCCGTCCACCACGATGCTGGTGGGGCTGGACATGAAGGAGTCGTGGATCATGTCAAGCAGATAGGTGAAGTCGATTTCCCACTTCTCCCGGGCTCCCTTGCGGAAATGGCAGATCACGAACGACTCATCCGGGGTGGGGATGTTCCGAATCATGAAGGGGTTGGATGTGTCCACGGTGGAGACCCGTTGGAAGTTGATGTCGGTGAGGCTGAACTGGGGGCAGATGTGGTTGATGTAATCGGGCATGCGCCGCAGGATCGTGTCCACCGTGGCCTCAGCGGAGTAGCCGCGCTCGGCGTTGTCGCGGGAGATCTTCTGGATCCATTCCAGGTTGACGATCGGCACCACACCCACCAGCAGGTCGGCGAGGGAGGCCACGTCATAACCGTCACCGACGACACCGCCGTGGAGACCTTCGTAGAAGAGAAGATCGGTGCCGCTGGGGATCGTCTCCCAAGGGGTGAACTGGCCGGGATCCAGGCTCGTGCCAAGCCGGGCATTGTGCTCAGCGGCCTCTTCGGTGGAGTGCAGGTAGTAGCGCTTCTGGCCCGAGCCGGTCTCGCCGTAGCTCTGGAAGAGTTCGCCGAGCTTATCGAACAGGTTGGCTTCGGGGCCGAAGTGGGAGAAGTTCTCACCCTTGGCCAGGGCTTCGGCCATGGCCTGCTTCATGGGGCCCCGCTCGTAGCGGTGGTAGCTGTCGCCCTCCACCACCGCAGGGGTGATGCCCTCGCGTTTAAAGATGTGCTCGAAGGCGCGCTTCACGGTGCTGGTTCCAGCGCCGGAGGAGCCGGTGACAGAGACAACCGGGTGACGCTTCGACATCGACGCAGGGAGGAGGGAGCGCCTGAGAGTTTCGCAGATCGTCGGCCCCCCTCCGCCAGAGGGCCTGCCGCACAGTGCCGGCTCAGGCCTCCAGAGCCGCCAGCAGCTGGTCGCCCATCGCCTTGCAGCCCAGGCGCACGCAGCCCTCCGCCATCAGGTCGCCGGTGCGATATCCGGCGGCGAGGGTGCGCTCCACCGCCGCCTCAAGGTCGGCGGCGGCGGCCTCCTGCTTCAGGCCGATGCGCAGCAGCATGGCGGCGCTGAGCACCATGGCCATCGGGTTGGCCAGATCCTGGCCGGCGATGTCGGGGGCGGAGCCGTGGATCGGTTCGAACAGCCCAGGGCCGCCATCCCCGAGGGAGGCGGAGGGCAACATGCCGATCGAGCCGGTGAGCATGGCCGCCTCATCGCTGAGGATGTCGCCGAAGAGGTTGCTGGTGAGCAGCACATCAAATTGGCGGGGGGCCCGCACCAGCTGCATGGCGGCGTTGTCCACGTACATGTGGCTCAGCTCCACCGAGGGATAGTCGGCAGCGATGGCTTCCACCCGTTCGCGCCACAGTTGGCTGACATCCAGCACATTGGCCTTGTCGACCGAGCAGAGGCGACCGCTACGGGCCACGGCCAAATCGAAGGCCACCCGAGCAATTCGGTCGATCTCGAAATCGGAGTAGGCCATGGTGTTGAAGGCCCGGACCCGGCCCTCGGCCTCCACCCGGCCCTTGGGGGTGCCGAAGTAGACCCCGCCGGTGAGTTCGCGCACCACCAGGAGATCCACATCGGCGATCACCTCGGCTTTGAGGGTGCTGGCTGCGATCAGGGCCGGAATGATCTTGACGGGCCGCAGATTGGCAAACAGGCCGAGGCCCGACCGCAGGGCCAGCAGGCCGGATTCGGGCCGTATCTCGCGGGGAAGGGTGTCGTATTGGGGGCTGCCGATCGCGGCCAGCAGCACCGCATCGGAGCGGCGACAGGCCTCCAGGGTGCTGGCCGGTAGGGGTTCGCCGGTGGCGTCGATGGCGGCTCCGCCCATCGGCTGTTCGTCGTAGACGAGGCTGAAGCCGTGGCGGTGGCTCACCGCATCCAGCAGCTGGCGAGCGACGGCCGTGATCTCCGGACCGATGCCGTCACCGGCGAGCAGGGTGATCCGGTGGCTGGTCATGGCGGGTTTGGCTCCTGCGGGGCAGCGGTTGGTGGCGCTGAGGCTAGGCCGCAGCCCGACGTTGCCTCAGCACTCCCAACCGCTATTCCTCGTTTTGGGCCTGCAGCCGTCGGAGGGTGCGGGTCATTTCCGGCAGTTTGTTGAAGGCCGCCGAACAGCGCAGCCAGAGCCGGTTGGGGATGGCCGGGTAGCCGCTCACGACTTCGCCCGCCGCCACTTCGCCATGGATGCCCGATTTGGAGGAGGCGATAGCCCGGTCGCCGATGATGGCGCGGTTGGCGACCCCCACCTGGCCGGCCAGGATCACGCCGTGCCCTAGCCGGGCGCCGCCGGCGATGCCCACCTGGGCCGCCAGGGCGCAGCCCCGGCCGGTCACTACGCCGTGGCCGATGTGGACCAAGTTGTCGATTTTGGTGCCGGCACCGATCCGGGTTTCGCCCACCGATGGGCGGTCGATCGTGGAGCCACACCCCACCTCCACCCCGTCTTCGAGCACCACCAGGCCGGTCTGGGGCATCTTGCGCCAGCCCGAGGCCGTGGGCACGAAGCCGAAGCCCTCCGACCCCACCACAGCGCCTGAATGCACCACGCAGCCCCGTCCCAGCCGGCTGCCGGGATGGAGCACGGCATGGGCGTGCAGGACACATCCTTCAGCAAGTTCCACATCGCCGTAGAGCACGGCGCCGGGATGGAGCACACAACCATCCCCCACGACCGATCCGGCACCCACCACCACATAGGGACCCAGGTGCACCGCCGTCCCGATCTGGGCCGTGGGTTCAACCACGGCGGTGGGATGGATGCCCGGTGCTGGCAGGGGGCGGGGGTGGAGCAGGTCGAGGGCCTCGGCAAAGCCAAGCCGGGGATCGGCGAGGGCCACCCAGGCGATGCCGCGCTCACTGGCCTGGCGTTGCAGTTCGGAATCCGCTGGCAGCAGCACGGCCGCTGCCCCGGAGGCGGCTAGGGCGGCCGAAAGGCTGTTGCCGGGTTCGAGGAAACTGAGTTGGCCGGCCCCTGCCTGGTCCAGGGCCTGGGCACTGTGGAGTTCGGGGTCGCCAGAGAGATCCCTGGGGGTGGTTTCAGCCACGCCGCTGAGCTGGCTGAGCAGGCTGCTGAAGCGCATGGGCCGGGGCCATTTGGGCGGATCGTAGGGCCCGTGCTGGTCGCCGCGGTCTTAGCTGGTGGGCCGCTCGCGCACCTAGGCGATCCCTTGGTCTGCCTGCCCTTCGTCTGAGCCGTGCTCCTGGCCGTGGCCTGGGTCCTCGGAACCGGGGGTGAGCACCAACTGGTCGCGATGCACGACCGCGTCGCCGACGGGACCGAGGCGGCGGCGGACCTCATCGCTGGCCATGCCCATGATCGTTTCGACCTCTTCGCTGCTGAGGGTGCTGAGGCCACGGCCGAGCTCCCGTCCGTCGCTGGCGAGCAGCCGCACCGGCTCGAGCCTGCCGAAGCGGCCTTCCACCGCCTGGATTCCCACCGCCAACAGCGAGGCACCCCGGTGGACCAGGGCCTGCTCAGCGCCCTTGTCGACCCGCAGGCTGCCGCGGGGCAGCACGGCATGGGCCAGCCATCCCTTGCGTTCTGGCAGGGGGGTGGCACTGGGGTGAAACACGGTGCCCAGCCGTTCTCCCTGCAGGAGGGCCTCCAGGACGGCCGGATCGCGTCCATCGGCCAGGCGCACCCGCACGCCGCTGGTGGTGGCGATTCGGGCGGCGGTGATCTTGGTGCCCATGCCGCCGGTGCCCCAGCGGCCGCCCCCGCCGGCTCCCTTGCCGTAGTGCTCCAGTTCGGCCAGGTTCCAGACGTCCTCAATCGGCTGGGCATTGGGGTCGCTGCGGGGGTCGCCGGAGTAAAGGCGGTCCACGTCGGTGAGCAAGACCAGTTCCTGGGCGCCTACCGCCACCGCCACCAGGGCGGAGAGGGTGTCGTTGTCGCCGAAGCGCAGTTCATCGGTGGCCAGGGTGTCGTTCTCGTTGACGATCGGGACCACGCCCCAGGCCAGCAATTGCTCCAGGGTGCGGCAAGCGTTCTGATAACGCCGCCGCGATGCCAGATCGCCCCGGGTGAGGAGCACCTGAGCCACCTCCAGCCCGCGCACGGCGAAGGCGTCTTGGTAGAGCGACATCAGTCGTCCCTGCCCCACGGCGGCGGCGGCTTGGAGGGCCACCACCTCGCTGGGGCGTCGGGCCATGGCCAGGGCTGTGCAGCCCAGGCCCACGGCCCCGCTGGTGACCAGCACGATGGCTTCGCCCCGTTGGCGGCAGCGGGCCAGGCTGGCGGCCAGGTCGGTGATCACCGCGGCGGTTGGGCGGCTGCTGTCGCCCCGCAGCAGGCTCGTGCCCACCTTGATGACACGACGGACGACAGGCTCAGCGGCCTGGAGTGGGTCCCGCTGCCGTTCTGAGCCGTTCATCCTTCGCCCAGCGCTCCCAGCCAGCGCGACATCCGCACCTCCAGGCTCTGGACCTGATCGTGGCTGCAGGGATCTCCGTTGGGATCGATGGGGCGCACCAGCACGGTGAACAGGCCAAGCCGATTGCCGGCCAGGACATCGGTGAAGACCCGGTCCCCTACCAGGGCCACCTGCTGGGGGGGAAGGGCAAGTTCCGCCAGCACCCGCCGCAGGGCGGCGCGGCGGGGTTTGCCGGCGGCGGTGGTGAAGGGCAGGTTGAGCTGGTCCGCCACCCGGCCAATGCGGCGCCGTGAGGGGTTATTGCTGAGCAGATGGATCGGCATCAGGCCGGCGGCATGGCGGAGCCACTGCTCCGCACTCGGCGGCAGGGTGCCGCTGCGGCGGGGCAGCATGGTCCGATCCACATCCAGAATCAAAGCCCGGATGGGGCCTTCTGGCCTGTGCAGCAGCCGGTCCAGGGGCAGGTGGGCCAGGGTGGTGCCGGCGGTCCAATCCGGGGTCAGCAGGGCGCCCAAGCTCAATCTTCCGGCTCCCGCTCCTCGATTTCGGCCTCGATCCGGGGCTGAATCCGTTCGAATTCCTCCCCTTCCACCAACTGGGCATGGCCGTTGTCCAGCCGGGCCACCACGAAGAAGGGATCAAGAGGAATGTAAAGGCCGTACTCCACCGCGTTGACCAGGAAGCTCACCAGCAGTTCGTAGGTTTCGCTATCGGCATCGGCGTCATCGTCGTCCTCGAGGTCCTCGGGCTCGGGTTCATCCAGTTCGCCGCTCACGGTGAGGGTCACGGCGGAGCGGATCAAGGTGAGGTCGTGCTCCTGCAGTACGACATCGGCCACGGAGAGGATCGGCTCACTGGCGTCAAGGGTGTCGATCAGCTCGGGATCCTCTTCGTCATCGCGGAGACGGAAGAGGCAAACCGGGGTATCGACCGGGGTCAGCAGGGCGTAGTCGTTGCCGTCGAGCGGGATCAGCTGCTCAAGGAAACAGAGCAGCTGCCGACCGTGGCCGTCGTGCACGACCAGGGTGGGCACGTCTCCGGAACCCGTCATCGATGGGGACTCGGGGGGCATGGCGGGTGGGGGAAAGGCGTGGAACTTCAGGATGGCCCGTCGTCGGGCTCCGGACCATCCCGTAGCCATTGTTCCAGCAGGAGCGCGGCGGCCAAGCTGTCGAGCCGACCCGTGCGGTCGCCATGCAGGTTGAAGCGGTCAGCGGCGTCCCAACTGGAGCTGTGTTCATCCACCCAGGCCAGGGCCAGGGGATGGCCCGCCTGGCGCAGCGCATCCTGGATTCGTTGCCCGTAACGACGGCAATGCTCGGCCTGGCGGGTGGGCCGTTGGGCGGCATCAAGGGGAAGACCCACCACCAGCAACGCGACCCGGCGCCGGGCCACGAGCGGCAGTAGTGCCTCCAGATCCTGGAGCAAGGGGCCCCGGGCCAGGGCGGGCAGAGGTGTGACCGTGATACCAAGCGGATCGCAACCGGCCAAGCCAATGCGCCGGTGTCCAACATCAAGGGCGAGGGCGGATCGGGGCCGAGGGGCGCCCACTCAGCGCTGGCCCACCGGCGTCGGCACCGGCCGCCGCCGCGGCTGGAGCTGCTCCAGCACAGCTCCGAGGCGTCGTGCCGCCCCGAGGGCGCCCTGGCCCTCCTGGCGCCGCCAGACACTGCGGGCCATCAGCACCACGTCGCCGTGTTCTTCGGCCCCGAGCTGGGTGAGCCAGGCCTGGCGGGGCGCATCACCCACCTCGCTATGGAGCCAGATCTGGTCGCCGGAGGGGGCAAGGCGGCGCAGCAGGAGCTCGGTGGGGGCGCCCAGCAGGTGGGTCCAGCCGGGGTGAACGCTCAGCTCAACCTGGTGGCCTCCGGCCGGATGGTCCCCCATCCAGCGGGCGGCGGCCACGGCTTCCTTGCGATCCGCATCAATCAGCAGCCAACCATGCCCTCCACGTCGATCCAGCAGATCTTCAACGCGGCGGTCCAGCACCTGGCGCAGGGGGGCTGGGCAGGTCGCCTGTTCGAGGTGCCAGAGCAGGGCGGCGTTGCGGCGCTGGAGGGGGCGCAGCAGCAGGTTGGCGCCCAGGGCGGGCAGGGGGCCGCCGGAACGGGCCTGCCACCGCCATAGCCGGTCGGTGCGCTGGGGTTGGAAGCCCTGTTCCCGCAGGGTGGCCAACCGGGCGGAGTCGAGGCTGGAGGCGGTGGCGATCCAGCTGGCCGCACCGCGGGTGCGCTGGATGGCTTCCCGCAGCAGAGCTGCGGCGATGCGGCCGGGGGTCTCAACCTGCTCCGGCCCCGCCAAGGCCAGGCGCAGGTGCTGCACTTCCCAGCAGCTGCCGCTGCGGTTGTGGGGGCGGGCCACAAGCAGCCCCAAGCCCCGGGGGCGGCCCTCCTGATCCGGCTGGGTGGCTACCAGCATCAAGGAGGCCAGGAAGCGGCGCTGGGAGAGGGCGGTTGCAAGCTGCCTGGGCACAGCCAGCAGCAGGGAGCGTTGCAGAAGCGGTTGAAGCGGCAGAAAGGCCGGATCTTCGAGGAGTGGTAGGTGCCAACCCTGCAGTGGGGCCACCGTGATGGGTGCGCCGCCCAGGGCCACTGCCGGGTTTCGCATGCTGAGGTCGGTCCTGGAGGAAGACGGCACAGCGAGGGGCCCGAGGGGAGAGGGGTTCTTGGGTCGCACCTCGGTCACTCTAGGTGGGCTGCCATGCCTCAGGCCGGTCTGACCAACACCAGAGGGGTGCGTTCGTTGGCGTTGCCGGCGGGGTTGGGTCGCAGGGCCCGATGCAGGAGCTCCTCGTCGCAGCCGCGGCTGGAAGCCAGCACCTTGACCCGGCCCAGATCGTTGACATCGACCACCGCGACGGCAACCCCCAGGGCCTGGGCCATCGACTCGCAGAAGGCTTCGGGCTGCAGGGGCCCCAGCACGATCGTTTGGTCGTAGGGCGGAGTGGTGCCGGTCACGTCGTCGATCAGGCGGGCCTGATCCCCTGCCAGCCGGTAGAACCACCCCTTGCTGCCTACCACTTTCAGGGCCGTTCCCGCCAGCCAGGCGCTCAGCACCCGGGCCGGCCCCACCACATCAATCAAGGACTGCATGCCGCAGGCGGTGGCGAGGCTGCTCGTCGGATGGAACACCCGGCAGAGCTGGCGGGCCAGCAGCGAGGGTTCAACGTTGGCTGGATGGTTGTAGCGGCCCTGAATCACCGCCAGGGGGGTTTCGCCAATGGTGAGCACGTCGCCAGGGCGGATCAGGCAACCGGAGTAGCGCTCAAGCACCTGCTGGGGGTCGTCGAGCACGCCGAGAAGGTGGGTGCGGAGCGGAAGCACCTGGCAGCCCTCGCCAGAGCGCCAGGTGGCCCGGGCCGGATCGATCGGTTCTGGACGCTGGAGGGGTACGAGGATGCCATCGCGGCGTTCCATCCGGCCAAACGGGCCGTAATGGATCCAACGCACGTCGAGCCAAAGGGTGTCGAGCAAGTCGGCCACGTTGACCCCGGCGGGGGCGGTGAGGCGGATCCGAATCCGGGCGGCCGTGCGTTTGTGGCCTTTGACGATGTAAGCAAACCAGTAGCCATCGGGGCGGGCTTCTTCGTCGGGATGGAGCGGTGTGATCTCCACCGTGCGTTTCACATCCGCCAGGCTGCCCTTGCCCAGCAACACCGGCTCGACGCTGATCTCCGGCACAAACACCTCCATGCGGCCATGGGGGTTGGCGATGGTGATCTCTCCGGTGACCTCCACGGATTCGGGGCTCCGCTCCACATGGAAGCTGCCGGGGAGCAGCTTCAGGGGAGAGGCGGGCCGCAGGCGGTGGCGAAGCTCTAGCCAGAGCAGGGTCAGGCCGAAGAGAAGGAGAAGAATCAGCAAGATCGAAACAAGCGGCAAGCCGATCACCCAACGGGTACGAACCGGCGGAGCGTAGATGGGGAGATGGCCCTAGGTTCGGGT
>JBAXOO010000009.1:0-14943 GCA_037133235.1 Cyanobium sp. ELA507 | reverse complement strand
CCGCTGCCGCTGACGCCGGTGAACACCACCAAGCGATTGCGCGGAATGGTGATGTCAACGTTTTTGAGGTTGTGCTGGCGGGCGCCGCGCACCCGGATCACATCCTCGAGCCGGCCACCGCTGAGCTGCTGGTGAGCCGCGCGGGGATCCACCGGATTGCCATGGCCAGACTGAGGCTTCGACGGGGGCGTCGTCGGGGGCGTCGATGGCGCTGACTGCGGGGGGGTTACCTCCACCTTGGTGGACCTGGAGCCGGCGCTGGCGCGAGGCATGGATTGCTCTGGCAGCAGGCGAGTCTAGGGGGGTTCTTCCCCCCGTTCGATGCATCACCAACGGACGAGCGGGGCTTGGGAGCTCAGCGGCCGCCGGCTTCGGCCTGGGATTCGGCGCTGTTCTGATGGCCCTTGAGGTGCTTCTCACAGGCGGAGGCAGGGCCCACCACCGCGGCCAGCACCGCCAGGAGGGTGAGGGAGGAGAGGAGCAGACGCATGGCGATCAGAACAGCCGGAACCTTGCCGCAGAGTAGGAAAGACCACCGCGGTTGACCGGGCCCGTGTCGTTTCGCAGTTCAATCGCCTTGGTGCCTGCCTCCAGGCGGCTGGGGTGGGGCAGGGCAGCCATTCCCCCGCCGGCGGCCATCAGCCATCGGGCAGCCTGCGGCGTTCTGGCAGCCGTTGTGGTGGCGGGTGCTGGCCCGGCCGCCCTGGCGGCAGCCCCCCCAACGCCGGACCCGGGCATACCGGTCCGAAACGGCACCACCTTGATCGTGACCGCCCAGGACAACGGCTCGACCGTGGTGATGCGCCGGAACGAAACCCTGCGGGTGGTGCTGAGCAGCAACAGCGGCACCGGCTACAGCTGGGACATCGAACGGCTCGACGGCAGCCGGATGGTGCCCCTGGGGCAGGAAAGCCGCACCACCCCCGGCGCTCCCCTGCCGGATGGCCGGGCGCTGCCGATGGCGGGCGCGCCCCAGCAGGTTTCCTTCCTGTTCCGCATGGCGCAACCCGGCAAGAGCGAACTGGTGCTCAGGCTCTGGCGCCCCTGGGAGGGTCCGGCCTCGGCGGCAGAACGCTTCCGGCTGCGGGTGGTCACGGTTCTTCCCTGAACGGCACCCCTGGCAGACGACTTCAGGCAGCCGGCTGGTCCGCCGCTGCAGGGCCGGTCAACGGCTCCAGCAGGCTGGCGGCATAGCTGAACGCCTCGCCGGAATCGCCACCGGCCAGTTCGGCCAGTTCGGCCTGGCGCTCGCGGGTGTCCCGCAGGTGGGACACCCGGGTGTGGGTGAGGCCCGCCTCCACCGCCTTGCTAACGCGGAAATGGTGGTCGGCCGCAGCGGCCACCAGGGGCTGGTGGGTCACGCAAAAAACCTGACGGCTGGCCGCTAACCGCTTCAACAGGGCCGCCATGGCGCCGCTCACCCGGCCGCTGACGCCCGTATCGATCTCATCAAACAGCAGGGTGACGTGGGGATCGGCGGCGGCCAGGCAAGTTTTGAGCGCTAGCAGGAAGCGGCTCATCTCGCCTCCGGAAGCCACCTCCGCCAGGGGTGCCAGGGGCTGGCCGGGGTTGGCCGAAAACCGAAACTGCACCGCATCGGCACCCTCCTCACCGGCCTCAGCGGCTTCGATCGCCACCGCAAAGCGCACGTTGGCCAGGCCCATCGGCCGCAGCGCCTCCATCAGCTGGCCCTCAAGGGCGCGGGCGGCGCGGGCGCGGGCGACACCGAGGGCCGCATTGGCCGTATCGCGGCTGCGGCGGGCGTTGGCTTCGGAGCGCTCAAGGGCCGCCAACGAGGCCTCGAAGCCCCCGGGGGCCAGCTGCTGGCGCAGTTGATCGCGCCGGGCAATCAGCTCGGGAAGCTCAAGGCCGTGGCGACGCTCCAGGGCCTTGAGCTGGGCCATGCGCTCCTGCAGCTCCGAGAGGGAGGCGGGATCGCTCTCCAGGGAAGCGCCGTAGCGGTCAAGGTCACGGGCCAGATCCTGCAGGGCGGCCTGGCCATCGCTGCAGGCCTCCGCCATGGCGGCCAGGGATGGATCCAGGCTTGCCATCAGCTGGAGTTCCTGCCCGCAGGCGGCCAGGTGATCCAGCACCGAAGGGGAAGCTTCAACCCCCTCCACCAAGCGGCCGAGCAGGACCATCACCCCCTCCTGGAGCCGCACGCCATGGGCGAGGCGGTCCTGCTCGATCTGGAGGCGGCTTCGCTCCTCGGGATCCTCCAAATCCGCCGCCTCCAGATCCTCCAACAGCTGCTCCTGGCGCAGGCGTTCCTGCTCCAGCCGGGCCTGATCGGCGCGGGCCGTGGCTAGCGCGGCAGCGGCTTGTTTCCAGCCGCGCCAGGCAACGGCGACGGCCTCCAGCAGGGGCGGCTGGTCGGCGCCGGCAAAGCGATCCAACCAGCGGCGCTGCTGGCCGGGACGCGCTAGCTGCTGGGTTTGCCCCTGCACGGTGAGATCCAGCAGCAAGGGCCGGAGTTCGAGCACCTGGCTGCGGCCGATCGCCACGCCATTGAGGCGGTGGCGACTGGTGGGACGCCCCTCCTGCAGGCGCCAATCGCGGCTGAGCAGCAACTCCCCCTCCTCGGCGTCGAGCTGCTGCTGCTCCAACCAGGCGAGCACCGGCGGGGTGGGGGCAAAGCTGGCCTCAATTCGACCCCGCTCGGAGCCGCGCCGCAGCAGCCGGGCTCCTTGGGCCCCCTGGGCACCCCCCAGCAGGGCATCGAGGGCATCCAAAAGAATCGACTTCCCAGCACCCGTCTCGCCGGTGAGCACCGTGAAGCCCCGCTCGAAGGCCAGGTCCAGCCGTTCGATCAAAGCGATGTTCTCGAGGCGCAGACCCGTGAGCACCCCGGCCTCCGGCAAGCATGTGCGGGCAGGAACCGACCGTAGCGGCAGCGGGCGGGAAGCAACAGGGGGAGAGCCGCGCCGCGCCCGCCCCAGTGCCCAGACAGAATCGGGTCCTGACCCCGCGGCCCAGACGACCATCGCGATGCCCCCTTCTGCCGCCGGATCAGCGCCCGCCAGCACCACCGCCGCCGAGCACGCCTTGGCGGCGATGCGGGCCGCCGTGTTCGGCTCCGATCCGATGGCAGCGGCGCCGCCGGCCGAGCCGACGATCCAGGCACCGAGCGATCCGGGTGCCCCAGTGAATGCCAGCCCCAGTACCGATCCCACCGACCTGAGCGACTTCATCGAGGCCAGCGGCCTGCTGCGCTACGACCCGGCCACCATCACCCGCATCTACGCCGGCCACCCCCAACGGCTGGTGCGCCGCCTCTGGCAGACCCTGGTGCCGATCGGCCTCTATCTCACCGGCGTGGGCAGCGATTGGTTGCTCGGCCGCCTGCGGGGCGAGCGGGTGCGACTGCGCTCCCGCGAAGCCGCCGATCTGGTGGCCTCGCTGGGGCCGGCCTTCATCAAGGCAGGTCAGGCCCTTTCCACCCGCCCGGACGTCATCCCGCCGGTTTTATTGGAGGAACTGGCCCAGCTGCAGGACCAGCTGCCCGGCTTTGATTCGGCCCTGGCCATGGCCTGCATCGAGGAGGATCTCGGCGCTCCGGTCAACGAGATCTACGCCCAGCTGGACCGCGAGCCGATCTCGGCGGCCTCCCTAGGCCAGGTGCACAAAGGAGTCCTCAAGGGCGGCCAGAAGGTGGCGGTGAAGGTGCAACGACCGGGATTGCGGGAGCAGATCACGCTCGATCTCTACATCGTGCGCAACATCGCCGCCTGGCTCAACCGCAACGTTGGCTTGATCCGCAGCGACCTGGTGGCGCTGATTGATGAGCTCGGTCAGCGGGTCTTTGAAGAGATGGACTATCTCAACGAAGCGGCTAATGCCGAAAAATTTGCCGAACTACATCGCCACAATCCACGCATTGCGGTGCCGCTCATCTTCCACCAGGCCACCAGCCGCCGGGTGCTCACGATGGAATGGATCGATGGGGTGAAACTCACCAACCTCGAAGCGGTGCGCGCGATTGGAGTCGACCCCGACGACATGGTGGAAGTGGGGGTTAACTGCAGTTTGCAGCAACTGCTCGAACATGGTTTCTTCCACGCCGATCCCCATCCCGGCAACCTGTTGGCCCTGGCCGATGGGCGCCTCGCCTACCTCGATTTCGGCATGATGAGCACGGTGAGCCGGGAGTCGCGCACCGGCTTGATCCAGGCGGTGGTTCACCTGGTGAACCGCAACTTCGGGGCCCTCTCCAAGGATTTTGTATCACTTGGCTTCCTCGGCGAAGAGGTGAACCTCGAGCCGATCGTGCCAGCTTTTGAAGCGGTGTTCGGCCAGGCCATCGAGATGGGCGTCAGCCGGATGGATTTCAAGATCGTCACCGACGACCTCTCGGGGGTGATGTATCGCTTCCCCTTCCAGGTTCCGCCCTATTACGCCCTGATCATCCGCTCGCTGGTGACTCTGGAAGGCATCGCCCTCAGTGTGGATCCCGACTTCAAAATCCTCGGCGCCGCCTATCCCTATTTCGCCCGCCGGCTGATGGAAGATCCCGATCCCCAGCTGCGTCGCAGCCTGCGGGAGATGCTCTACGACGGCGACGAGTTCCGCTGGCAGCGGCTCGAAAGCCTGGTCAGCAGTGCCTCATTGCAAAACCAACTCGACCTGGAGGGCCTGCTCGACCAGGTGCTCGATTTCCTCTTCTCCTCCAATGGCGGCTTGCTGCGCCAGCAGCTGGTGGAGGCGGCGGTGCAGCGGATGGATGCCCTTGCCTGGCGCACCACGCTGCAACTCGGCAAGAGGGTGCCTAAGCAGCTGTTGCCCCCGGGCCTGCGCAACCGAGTGCCCCAGGCCAACCTCCAGGCCGATCCACTGCTCGACCTTGAGCCCCTGCGCCAACTCAACGCCATTCTTCAGGATCTGCCGGGGTTCGATGGCCAGGTGCTGCTGCGGCGCCTGCCCCGGGTGCTGGGGGAACCGGACCTGCGCGGCATGGGCCTGGCAATGGCCCGGGGTCTGGCCGAGCGGGGTTTGGTGCGGCTGCTGCGGGATGTGATGGTGAGTCCCGCCTAGATTCGGAGTTCAACTCGGTGCCCGTCTTGGCCAGCCCCCAGAGCCCCAGCCATCCCGCCAACCTGGCGAAACACCAGAACGCGGTGGGCCATGGCGGGCGACGCGGGCGTCGGCAACGGCTGCTGGCCGGCCTTCTTGGGCTGGGGCTGCTCTGCTCCACACCGGCTGCTTTAGCGGCCGAAAACATCGTGTTGGTGAGCGGTGCCTTCCGCCGGTCGATCCCGGTGGCGGACATGGAGTTGCTCGCCACCAAAGGGGAAGCCCGCGGCCTGCTGGGCGACCTGTTGCGTTTCGGCAAACAGAAACCGGCCGAGGTCGGCAAGCTCCTCAACCAGTCGATCCCCCTGCCCCTGGTGCTGGTGAGCCGCTTGCTTTACACCCGCATCGGCGAAGCCCTGCTCGATCGCCTCGCCAACATCGTCTACCCGCTCAAGACCCCCGGCGTGGGGGTGCCAGCCCTGCGCTCGGCCATGGTGATTGGGATCGCGGAAGGCAATGGATCCCTCTCGGCGATTTCCTTTCTCAGGGCCTACCCCAACAGCGACCTCGAGGTGAACCTGCCGGCACTCCTGGGCCTGCTGCAGAAGGCCAACTCGATCTCGGATCTCGTGCGCTTCTTCTCCGAATCTCCCCTCGACGGCCTGCGCGGCAGCAGCACCCCCTGACCGCAGCCAAAGGCGAACTGGCGAAAGCTGAGGCGTAGATTCGATTTAGCCTCTTCCCTGCGCCCGTGGCCCTGCTTGAAGCTCTGCGGCGCCTTGGTCAGCCCGCCAGCCGGCAGCCCACCATGCAGGACTGGCCCGGTTTGATTGAGGCCTACCGCCGTTGGTTGCCCGTTAGCGCCGCCACCCCGGTAATCACCCTGCGGGAAGGCGCCACTCCCCTGATCCCAGCCCCGGTGATCGCCGAAAGGATCGGCCGTGGGGTGAAGGTGTTCCTCAAGTACGACGGCCTCAACCCCACCGGCTCCTTCAAGGACCGGGGCATGACCATGGCGATCAGCAAGGCGCGGGAAGCGGGCTCGGAAGCGGTGATCTGCGCCAGCACCGGCAACACCTCGGCGGCTGCCGCCGCCTATGCCCGCCGGGGCGGTATGCGGGCCTTCGTGCTGATCCCCGATGGCTATGTGGCCCAGGGCAAGCTGGCCCAGGCTTTGCTCTACGGCGCCGAGGTGCTGGCCGTGAAGGGCAACTTCGACCGGGCCCTGGCGATTGTGCGCGAGGTGGCCGAGCGCTATCCGGTGACCCTGGTCAACTCCCTTAACCCCTACAGGCTGCAGGGGCAGAAAACCGCCGCCTTTGAAGTGGTGGATGCCCTTGGCGATGCCCCGGACTGGCTCTGTATCCCCGTGGGGAACGCCGGCAACATCAGCGCCTACTGGATGGGGTTCAACGAATACAAGGCCGCGGGCCACAGCCGCACCCTGCCCCGAATGATGGGCTTCCAGGCCGCGGGCGCGGCGCCCCTGGTGCTGGGCCACACCGTGGAGCAACCCGACACCATCGCCACAGCGATCCGCATCGGCAATCCGGTGAACCGCGAGAAGGCGCTATTGGCCAAGGCCGAGAGCAACGGCGACTTCATGGCCGTCAGCGATGCCGAAATCATCGAGGCCTACAAACTGCTGGGGAGCGGTGAGGGGATCTTCTGTGAGCCCGCTAGCGCCGCCTCGGTGGCGGGACTGCTGAAGCGGCGCGAGGAAGTGCCGACCGGCGCCACGGTGGTCTGCGTGCTCACCGGCAACGGTCTCAAGGACCCCACCACGGCGATCGACAACAACGACTCCACCTTCCACACCGGTCTGGATCCAGACACCGACATCGTGGCCCGGGTGATGGGGTTCTGAGCAAAAAAGGCTGAGGAAAAGGGGGCCAAAACCGGGCAGATCGGCGGGGATGGGACCCACCGATCGGACTCATGCGTTTTCCCCAGGTCCGGGAATCCGGGAAAAGCGGAAAAGTGGCGATCCTTTCGAAGGCTGTTCCCCAGCGCTTGAACCGGGAAGATCCAGTGGTGCAAAGGGTTTGATGGATGTTTTCCCCTTTCCCCCAGCGTCTACGACCACGGCTGTTGATCGATTTATTCCTTAAACTCATCTCTTGAGTGCAGAAGGACTGGGAAAAACAACAGGCCGGATCCGATCAAGTCCTTGCCGCCCGTTGCGCTTTGGCCTGCCATGTGAAACCGTGGGCCCGCAACCGATGCCCTTGCGGTCGAGACCGGTCCCCCCCCATGAAGCTGGTCTGCTCCCAGACAGAACTCAGTTCCAGCCTCCAGCTGGTGAGCCGGGCCGTGGCCGGCCGGCCCACCCATCCGGTGCTGGCCAATGTGCTGCTCACCGCCGATGCGGCCACCGGCCGGCTCAGCCTTACCGGCTTTGACCTGAGCCTTGGCATTCAGACCAGCCTGGCGGCCGCCGTGGAGACGAGCGGTGCCATCACCCTGCCGGCCCGGTTGTTTGGCGAGATCGTGAGCCGCCTCTCCTCCGACAGTCCCCTCACCCTCAGCTGCCCGGAGGGGGAGGAGCAGGTGGAGCTCACCAGCCTTTCCGGCACCTACCGCATGCGGGGCATGCCGGCCGAGGACTTCCCCGATCTCCCCCTGGCCCAGAGCGGCATCCCGATCCGTCTCGATGCCGCCTCGCTGGTGAAGGGTCTGCGGGCCACCCTCTTCGCCAGTTCCTCCGATGAGGCCAAACAGCTGCTCACCGGCGTGCATTTGCGTTTGGCGGGGGAAGGCCTGGAATGCGCCGCCACCGATGGCCATCGTCTGGCCGTTCAGCGCCTCGACGATGCTCTGGCACCCGGTACGGAAGCCCTGAGCGCCGATGGGGAGGAACCCTTCGCCGTGACCGTTCCGGCCCGTTCCCTGCGGGAACTGGAGCGACTCCTCTCCGGCCGCCCTTCGGATGAACCGCTCAGTCTTTTTTCGGAGCGGGGCCAGGTGGTGGTGCTCTGGGCCGATCAGGTGCTCACCAGCCGCACCCTCGATGGCACCTATCCCAATTACCGCCAGCTGCTGCCTGAAAGCTTCAACCGTCGGTTGGTGCTCAATCGCCGCGCCTTCACCGCTTCGCTCGAACGGGTGGCGGTGCTGGCGGACCAGCACAACAACGTGGTGAAGATCAGCAGCGATCCCCAGGCGGGCCAGGTTCAGATCCGGGCCGATGCCCAGGATGTGGGCAGCGGTTCAGAGGCGGTGGCGGCCGTGATCGAGGGCGAAGCCATCGAGATCGCCTTCAACGTGCGCTATCTGCTGGAGGGCCTCAAGGCCATCGGCGCCGACCAGGTGGTGCTCCAGTGCAATGGCCCCACCACCCCGGCCGTGCTGGCCCCGGTGGGAGAAGATGGAAGCTTCACCTACCTGGTGATGCCGGTTCAGATCCGCAACTGAGTCGGCGCCAGACCCCCTGAGCCGATCAGATCCCGTGGCCCTTCCTGAGCAGCTGTTGCTGAGCGACCTGCTTCGGCTGCGCGTTCGCTGCGATCAGGGCCTTGACCATGGCCCCGGAGTGGTGGCCTGGATGCACCCGCCCGTGCACCGGCTGCTGGGGTGGGCCAGTCGGCCCTCCAGCTTCCGTCCCCAGCGACAGGTGTGGCGGTTGGATCAGCTGCGGGGGATCACGGACACCGAAGCCTTCGTCAAGGGGGAAGGGGCCGAGACCGATCCTTCCATCCTGGAGCAGCTGCCCACCCTGATTCAGGCTTCCCTGCTGGGGGTGGGGGGCGTAGCCCTCGGCACCGTGGCCGATGCGGCGGTGCATCTCCGCACGGGCCGGATTCTTCACTACCTGGTGGCCCGCAGCGATCCCCGCCTGCCGGGCAGCAGCCGCTGGCGCCTCACCCCGGATCGCATCCTCGATCAGCGCAGTGGCGAAGTGATCACGGCCCTCGAAGGTCTCGACGACCTTCCCCTAGCCCGCGCCAGCGTGCGCCAGGAGTTGCTGCGCCGATCCCGTCGCTGGCGGGAGCAGATGGGTGAGGAGACCAGCCGCCTGCGGGGTCAGTTTCAGGAGGTGGGTGGCCGTTTTGAGGAACGCCTGGAGGGCTGGTTGGAGGAACCCCCCTGGGATGAGTTTTTGGAGCGGTCCCGCGATGGCGATGCCGTTGATGGATTGGACCGGGAACCGTCCATGGCTGGTGCGGGCAGCGATCCCCTGGAGGATTGGGACGACCGCGACGACCCCCAGGCCTACTCCGCCCGCCAACCGCCACCCCCTGAACCCTGGAGCGACCAGGATCCTGAAGACGACGATGGCGGTGAGCCAGCGGGGCGTGAACCGGTCGATCCCTTGCCGGTGCGGCCCCGCTCAGGGCGCGAGCGCCGGGGTCCCGATCGCTACCGCGGCCGCGATCAGGACGATGACCCCTGGGTGTGACCCCGGGATCGGATACTGGTGGAACCATTTTTCCGGCATCGGTGGTTCCCTCCCCCCCCTTCTCGGTGCCCGATGCCCTGCGCAAGGAGGGCCTGAGCCAGGCCGATTACGAGGAGATCGTGCGCCGGCTGGATCGGGCCCCCAACCGGGCTGAGCTGGGCATGTTTGGGGTGATGTGGTCAGAACATTGCTGCTATCGCAACTCTCGACCGCTGCTGAGCCAGTTCCCCACCACGGGGCCCCGCATCCTGGTGGGGCCGGGTGAGAACGCCGGCGTGGTGGACCTGGGCGAAGGCCAGCGGCTGGCTTTCAAGATCGAGAGTCACAACCATCCCTCGGCGGTGGAGCCCTTCCAGGGGGCGGCCACCGGAGTGGGGGGCATCCTGCGGGACATTTTCACCATGGGCGCCCGGCCGATCGCCCTGCTCAATGCCCTGCGCTTTGGGCCCCTCGAGGATCCCCGCAACGTGGGCCTGATGGAGGGCGTGGTGGCTGGCATTGCCCACTACGGCAACTGCGTGGGCGTGCCCACCGTGGGGGGTGAGGTGGCCTTCGATCCCAGCTACAGCGGCAATCCCCTCGTCAATGCCATGGCCCTTGGGCTGATGGAAACCGACGACATCGTGCGGGCCGGGGCTGAAGGCGTGGGTTACCCGGTGGTCTACGTGGGCAGCACCACCGGCCGCGATGGCATGGGCGGGGCGAGTTTTGCCAGCGCCGAACTCACCGAGGCTTCCCTCGATGACCGTCCCGCCGTGCAGGTGGGGGATCCCTTCCTAGAGAAGGGGTTGATCGAGGCCTGCCTCGAAGCCTTCCAGAGCGGTGATGTGGTGGCAGCCCAGGACATGGGTGCCGCAGGTCTGACCTGCAGCTGTTCGGAGATGGCCGCCAAGGGGGGCGTGGGGGTGGAGCTCGACCTCGACCGCGTGCCGGCCCGCGAAACCGGCATGACTCCCTACGAATTTCTGCTGAGTGAATCGCAGGAGCGGATGCTGTTTGTGGTGAAGCCCGGCCGCGAGGAGGACCTGATGGCTCGCTTCCGCCGTTGGGGACTCCAGGCGGCCGTGGTGGGCCGGGTGCTGGCTGAAAACGTGGTGCGGGTGCTCCAGAACGGGGAGGTGGCGGCCGAGGTGCCAGCCAGTGCCCTCGCCGAGGACACCCCGATCAATCACCACGAGCTGCTGGCTGAGCCGCCGCCGGAGATCCAGGCCCACTGGCGATGGAAGGAGGCCGAACTGCCCTTGGCCGATGCCCAGGGACTCGCCCTTCCCCAGGGTCGGTTGGGCTGGGGGGAGGTGCTGCTGCGGCTCCTCGATGACCCCACCATCGCCAGCAAGCGCTGGGTATGGCGTCAGTACGACCACCAAGTGCAGGCCAACACCGTGATCCCCCCTGGCGGTGCCGATGCCGCCGTGGTGCGCCTGCGGCCCCAGCAGGGGGAGGGCTCCCTCACCACCACGGTGCGGGGGGTGGCGGCCGTGGTGGATTGCCCCAACCGCTGGGTGGCCCTCGATCCCGAACGGGGCGGCATGGCGGCGGTGGCCGAAGCCGCCCGCAACCTCAGCTGCACGGGTGCCGAGCCGCTGGCGGTGACCGACAACCTCAACTTCCCCTCCCCCGAGACCCCCACCGGCTACTGGCAGCTGGCCCAGGCCTGCCGCGGGCTTTCCGCAGCCTGCCTGGCCCTCGACACGCCGGTCACGGGGGGCAATGTCTCCCTCTACAACGAAACCCGTTTGCCCGACGGCAGGATGCAGCCGATCCATCCCACCCCGGTGGTGGGAATGGTGGGCCTGGTGCATGACCTGGCCCAGGTCACCGGGTTGGCCTGGCGCGAGCCGGGTGCTGTCATCTGGTTGCTGGGTGTTGCTCCGGAAACCGACCCGGCCGCTCCCGATGCTCGGGTTGGGCTGGGTGGCAGCAGTTACCTGGAGGTGATCCACGGCCGCCTCACCGGTCGCCCCCCGGAGGTGGACCTGGAGCTGGAGCGAAGGGTGCAGAGCCTGCTGCGGCAGGCCATTGCCGCCGGACTGGTGAGCTCCGCCCATGACCTCTCCGATGGTGGTCTGGCGGTGGCGGCAGCCGAAGCCTGCATCGCCTCCGGGTTTGGGGCCCGGTTGGAGCTTCCCGCCAGTGGGCTACGGCCCGACCGCCTGCTCTTTGCCGAGGGTGGCGCCCGGGTGCTGGTGGCCGTGCCTGCGGCCCGCCAGGAGGCTTGGTGGGCGTTCCTCGATGACGCCGGTGCTGCACCGTTTGCCTATCGCCTCGGCGTGGTGGAGGTGGATCCCACTTTCACGGTGGTCCAGGCCGGAGCGACCCTGATGGCCGAGTCGGTGGCGAACCTGGAGGCCTGCTTTGAGGCGGCCCTGCCTCGGCGTCTCCAGCCCAATCGCTCTTGAGGCCCGATCGCCGCCGAACGATGATGGGCGAGGATGGGTTTTCTGGAGCCGGTGACGTTCGTGACCTCTGAAGGGCCCAGCTCCAGTGCCCACGCCATCGGCACACGCCTTGATGGCGAGCCCCTCGCCGAACGGCCGGACAAGCCGGAGGAGGCCTGCGGCGTCTTCGCCGTGATGGCACCCGATCAGGCCGTGGCCAACCTCACCTACTTCGGGTTGTACGCCCTGCAGCACCGCGGTCAGGAGTCCGCCGGTATCGCCGTGTTCGATGGCCCCAGGGTGAGGCTGCACAAGGACATGGGCCTGGTCAGCCAGGTGTTTGACCAGGACGTTCTCGAGCGGATGCCCGGCGAGTTAGCGATCGGCCACAACCGCTATTCCACCACCGGCAGCAGCAAGGTCTGCAATGCCCAGCCCGTGGTGCTGATGAGCCGGCTCGGCCCCTTCGCTTTGGCCCACAACGGCAATTTGGTCAATGCAGCCGACCTGCGCGAATCCCTCAGCGATCTGGCCGGTGAGTTCACCTCCACCACCGATTCCGAGCTGATCGCCTTTGCCCTTTTGCAGGCCGTGGATGGGGGTGAGGGCTGGAGCGACGCCATTCGCAGCGCCGCGGCCCGTTGCCGGGGTGCCTTCAGCCTGGTGATCGGCACCCCGGAGGGTCTGTTTGCCCTGCGGGATGGCCACGGCATCCGGCCCCTGGTCTTCGGCCAGATCGGTGAGCCGGAACTGGCCCAGTGGGTGGTGAGCAGCGAAAGCTGTGGCCTCGACATCATTGGTGCCCGCTACAGCGATGACGTGCAGCCCGGGGAATTGATCCATTTCCTGATGGGTGATCCCATTCCGCAGCGGCAGCGCTGGATTGAGGAGCCGGCCAAGCTGTGCGTGTTCGAGATGATCTATTTCGCCCGGCCCGATAGCCGCTTCTTTGGCGAATCCCTTTACAGCTACCGCGTGCGGATCGGCGATGTGCTCGCCCGTGAAAACCCCGTGGAAGCCGACATCGTGATCGGTGTTCCCGACTCCGGCATCCCGGCGGCGATCGGCTATTCCCAAGCCAGTGGCATCCCCTTCGCCGATGGGCTGATCAAGAACCGCTACGTGGGGCGCACCTTCATTCAGCCCACCCAGGCGATGCGCGAGGCCGGGATCCGGGTGAAGCTCAACCCCCTGCCTGATGTGCTGGCCGGCAAACGGGTGGTGGTGATCGATGATTCGATCGTGCGCGGCACCACCAGCCGCAAGTTGGTGCAGGCTCTGCGGGATGCCGGCGCCACCGAGGTGCACATGCGGATCAGTTCACCGCCGGTGACCCATCCCTGCTTCTACGGCATCGATACCGATACCCAGGACCACCTGATCGCTGCCCGGCTCAGCCTACGGGAGATCGAACAGCACCTGGGTGTCGATTCTTTGGCCTACCTCAGCAAGGAGGGCATGGTGCAGGCCGCCCTCACCCAGGCCGGCCAGTTCTGCACCGCCTGCTTCGACGGCGCCTATCCGATCGCGATGGATGAGGAGGTGCGTCGCACCAAGCTGATGTTGGAGCCGGCTGGACTGGCGGCATCCCTGGGGTGAATCCTGCTGTGCTGCAACCAGCGGAGGCCGGGTCGCGGCAGCTGCGGATCGGTTTTTTGGATTCCTGGTTGCAGGATTCCGCCGGCGGCAGCGGCACCGCCGTGGCGATCGGCGGGCTGGCGGAGGCGCTGATCGCCCGCGGTCACCGGGTGGAGCGGATCGGTCCGCGGGGCTCCTGGCCCCGCAACCTGCTGCTGCGCCGTCTGTGGTTCAACCTCACCCTCCCCCAAAGGCTCCTTGGCGTTTCCGGGGCCCTGCCCTACGACCTGGTGGTGGGGTTTGACATCGATGGCTTCCGGCTGGCCCACCGCTCGCCCGTGCCCTACGTGTGCAGCATCAAGGGGGTGCTGGCCGAGGAGGCCCGCTGTGAACGGGGCCTGGCGCGCCTGATGCTCTGGGGTCTCTCCCGCCTCGAGCGTCTTCACGCCCGGCGATCCCCCCGGGTGCTCTCCACCAGTGCCTATTGCTGCGATCGCATCACCGCCCACTACGGCGTGGCCGCTTCGCGCCAGGCCGTGGTGCCGGAAGGCATCGATCCGGAGATCTGGCGATCCGATCCCCCCGGTTCGATCCACCCCAGCCGCCACCCGTTCACGGTGCTTTGTGTGGCCCATCAGTACGCCCGCAAGCGCATCAAGGACCTGATTGCAGCCTTCCCTTTGGTGCTCGCCCAGCTTCCCGAGGCCCGCCTGGTGGTGATCGGTGATGGGCCCGAGCACGGGGCCCTGCGTGAGCAGGTGGCCGAACTGGGTGTGGGCTCGTCGGTGCAGTTGCTCGGTGCCCTGGCCTCCGATCAGGAGGTGCGGGCCTGGTATCGGCGGGCCTCGATCTTCTGCCTGCCTTCGATCCAGGAGGGGTTTGGCATTGTCTTTCTGGAGGCCATGGCCAGTGGGCTGCCGGTGGTGAGTACCACGGCCACCGCGATCCCCGAGGTGGTGCCCGATGGCCGGGCCGGCCTGTTAGTTCCGCCCCGGGATCCGCCGGCCCTGGCCGCGGCGATGGTCGCGCTGCTCAGCGATGCGGAGCTCCAGGAGCGCTGCCGGGTGTTTGGGTTGGAGCAGGCGGCTCGCTTCGATTGGGACCGGGTGGCCAGCTTGTTTCTGGCGGCGGCGGAGCAGCCTGGATCGTGAGCAGACCACGGCTGCGGCCTGAGCTGCGGTCCAGCGTGCGCACGGCCCGCCAGAGGTCGGCGGTGGCCACCCACACCGCCGGGTAGCGATAGCGGGCCACATCCAGGATCAGCACCCGGTCGCTATTGGGGTCGTAGGCGGCGAGGGGCGAGATGTGGCCGCCACCGGCCTGGCCCAGGGCCCTGCGGTCGTAGTTGGCGAGCAGGCGATCGGCCGGATCGGCCAGGCTCCGCCGCAGCAATTGCCGGAATTGAGCCAGGGTGAGGTCATCGCCGTGATAGCGCCGCACCAGGGCCCCTTGGCTGATCAGCAGTCCATGCAACTGCTCCAGAACCATCCCTTCGCGGGCCACCACGGCAGGCCGCACAAAGCCGGCGCTGGCCGGAGCAGCAAACACATTGGTCTGGGTCCAGAACCGATAGGGGCC
>JBAXOO010000008.1:0-15910 GCA_037133235.1 Cyanobium sp. ELA507 | reverse complement strand
CCCAAAACCAAGCCCAAACCAACACCCAGAACCAAAGACCAACGCAATCCCTGGCCCAAACCTTGCCCCAGCCCCAGGCCAAGCCTCAGCAGGCCCGATCCGCCATCACCCCCACGGTTTGGACTCGACCCGATGGCAGCCCCGTCGGCGGGTGGACCTGGATCCCAGGCGGTGAAGGCCACCAGGACCAGTTGCTCCTTTTCCTGGGCCCCAATCCCCCTTCTCCCCGGCTCTTCAGCCCGCAGGGCAGCGCCTCCAAGGTCCCTACTGGCCAGCTTCACCTCCGCCTAAGGCCTGAAGCCCTCGAAGCACTGGGTCTGCTGCCCGAGGCGATGCCGCCCTTGCTGCGGCGGGCGTCGCAGCTCTGGCTGGATGCCGAGGATGGGCCCCCAGTGGCTCCAGCCGATCCGATCAGCCGTCTGAGGGGGCGGCTTCAGGTGCCGCGCTGATTTCGGGGTTGGCCTGGCGCTCCCGCCGCCGCCGTTCGGCCGCCAGGGTTTCCTCCATCAGTTCCACGGCCTGGGCCATCTTTTCAAGATTGGTGGCGTAAAGGCTGAGGTCCTTGTCGACCCGATCCCGCATCAGCCCCATCGCCTCGCCCAGCTCGTGGGCATGGGCCCGAATGGCCTGGGGTTCGAGGGAATCGGACCCCCTCGCCTGCTCCAGCAGGGAAAGCAATCCCACGGCCATCAGCCGCGAGTAGTGGAAATTGGGTCGGCGGATGCTGGCCAGCGCCGAAGCCAAAGGTTCGGGGGCACTGGTTCCTTGGGCTTCAACCCAACCTTTGACCTCTTCGACGCCATGGGAGCCCATCGCTTCGAGGGCCACCTCGCTGCGGCGGCGCAGGTCTGAGGCATCAAAGCCGGAGGATCCACAGAGTGCCTGCAGCAACTGTTCGCGGTGCTGCTCGGGCCGGTAGCCCTTGGCAAACGCATCGAACACCTGGATCAGGCCCACGGCGAAGAGGGGATCCGCCTGGAAACCCTTTTGGTGGCTGAGCAGGTGCAATTCCACTAATAATTCGTCGACCATGCGCCGATGCAGCGGGGCGATCACATGGGGGAAGGCGCCGTGGAAGGCGCGCTTGCTATCGGCAACGGTCAGGGGAGCGCTCACGCATCAAGGCGGACTGTTAAGGCGACCCTAGCGCCGCCGGAGGCCCCGATTGGGCCGCCCCTGGCTCGCTAAGATTGCAATTGCTTTGCCTGTGCAGCCCATGATCCCGATCGTGATCGAAGAGTCGGGTCGGGGAGAACGGGCATTCGACATCTACTCGCGCCTGCTGCGCGAGCGGATCATCTTCCTAGGTGAGCCCGTAACCGCCGAATCCGCCAACCGCGTGGTGGCCCAGCTGCTCTTCCTCGAGGCGGAGGACCCTGAAAAGGACATCTTCCTCTACATCAATTCGCCCGGTGGCTCCGTCTACGACGGGCTCGGCATCTTCGACACGATGCAGCACATCAAACCGGATGTGCAGACCGTTTGTGTGGGGCTGGCCGCCTCGATGGGCGCCTTCCTGCTTTGCGCCGGAGCCCAAGGCAAGCGCAGCAGCCTCACCCATTCCCGAATCATGATCCACCAGCCCCTCGGCGGGGCCCGCGGCCAGGCCAGCGATATCCGCATCCAGGCCGATGAGATCCTTTACCTCAAGAAAAAGCTCAATCAGGAGCTCGCCGATCGCACCGGCCAGCCCCTCAGCAGGATCGAAGAGGACACTGACCGGGATTTCTTCATGTCACCGGCCGAGGCCGTGGAGTACGGCCTGATCGATAAGGTGATTGATAAGCGCCCGATCCGACCGGTCTGAGGCCGGCCGGGTCAACCGGCCGGATCAGAGTGAAGGGCGAATCAGCCTTTCACCGCCTCGGGTTCGGATAGCAGCGGGGAAAAGCGCTCCTTCTCGGGAAGGGTGGTGAATCCAGCCACCACGCTGCGAAGTTCATCGCCATTGAGGGTTTCTTTCTCTATCAGCATCTCCACCAGCAGGTCCATGCAATCGCGCTGGGACGCCACCAGCTTCACGGTATCGGCATAGCAGCTCTGCACGATTGCGCGCACGGCCCCATCGATGCGGTGGGCAAGGGCATCGGATCCATCGTTGCGGGTCATGAGGTCACGGCCTAGGAAGACCTCCTGGTTGCCGGCCTCCAGAGAAAACTGACCGATCTCGCTCATGCCGAAGCGGGTCACCATCTGTCGGGCGATCGAAGCCACCTGTTGGATGTCGCCACCGGCGCCGGTGGTTACCTCGGCGTGGCCGAACACCACATCCTCGGCTGCCCTGCCGCCCAGGGCCCCCATGATCCTGGCGCGCAGCTGGGCCCGGCTCACCAGCATCTGCTCCTCATCGGGGGCAAACCAGGTGAGCCCTTGGGCCTGGCCCCGGGGGATCAGGGTGACCTTCTGGACCGGATCGTGGGCCTTGACCAGGGTGCCCACCAAGGCATGGCCCACCTCGTGGTAGGCAATTAAGCGCTTGCTGCGGCCATCGGTGAGGGGTTTACCCTCCATGCCAGCGATCACCCGGTCGACCGCGTCATCGATTTCGGCCAGGGTGGTGGCCTCTTTGCGCCGGCGGGCCGTGAGGATGGCGGCTTCGTTGAGCAGGTTGGCCAAGTCAGCCCCGGTGAAGCCTGGGGTGCGGCGTGCAATCGATTCAAGGCTCACCTCGGGGGAGAGTTTCTTGTTGCGGGTGTGCACCTTGAGGATGGAAAGGCGTCCCTTGATATCGGGGGCATCCACCTGAACCTGGCGATCAAAACGGCCCGGCCGCATCAGAGCCGAATCCAACACATCGGGCCGGTTTGTGGCGGCAATGATGATGATACCGCTGTTGCCCTCGAAACCATCCATCTCGGTGAGCAGCTGGTTCAGGGTCTGCTCCCGTTCGTCGTTGCCACCGCCGATGCCCGCACCACGCTGGCGGCCGACGGCATCAATCTCATCAATGAAGATCAGGCAGGGGCTGTTTTCCTTGGCCCGCTTGAACAGGTCGCGAACCCGGCTGGCGCCAACGCCCACGAACATCTCAACAAATTCTGAACCGGAAAGTGAGAAGAAGGGCACTCCGGCTTCGCCGGCGATCGCCTTGGCGAGCAGGGTTTTGCCGGTACCGGGAGGGCCCACCAGCAACACCCCTTTGGGGATCTTGGCGCCCACGGAAGTGAAGCGCTCGGGGGTTTTCAGGAAAGTCACTACCTCCTGGAGGTCCTGCTTGGCTTCCTCCACGCCGGCCACATCGTCAAACTTGACGCCGGTTTCGGCTTCCATGGCGAAACGGGCTTTGGTCTTGCCAAATTGCATCGCTTGGCCGGGGCCGCCGGGCATGCCGTTGGAGCGGCGGGCCAGAAACACCAGCGAACCAATCAGCAGCAGGGGGAAGAGCAGGTTGCCAAGCAGTCCCAGGGCCGGCGGGGTGGCGCGGGGCGGATGGATGTCGAAGCTGATGCCCTGCTCCTTGAGCTTGTTCACCAGTTCAGGAGCCAGGCCAGGCAGGTCGACCCGCAGCCGCTGCACCCGGTTGTCGACCTCCGGATCCACCGCCTCGATCACGGCGGTGCGGCCACCATCAAAGATGTCAACGGCGGTGACGCGGCCGGCGTTGACATAGTCGAGGAAGCGTCCGTAGCTCATCCGCGCCACGGCGGCATTGCGGGGGCTCGCTACGGGAGCCTTGGCGGTGCTGGGGGTAAAGCCGGTCCCAAGGAGCTGCCAACCGAGGAACAGGGCCACCAGGATCGGCAGCAGCCAGAGAGCAAGCAGGCGCCAGCGCTGATTCATGGGTCGGGAATTTTGAACAACTGTAAAGGGCCCAGTTCCCGAATCGCTGGTTTGTCGGTCCCTAGGGCGGATCGGTCGACCCGATCGCTGCATGCCACCCGGATCCGGTGGTGCAGTCGGCCGATCCAGGTTCAGGTCAGGCTCAGGGCCAGCGGGTTGAGGATCAATTCTTCAATGCGCAAGGTTTCCAGGAGTTCGGGTCCGCCAAGGCCATGGGTCCAGATCTCCACCTCTGCCGCCGGTGGGCCTTGAAAGGTGAGAAGTTCAAAGGGAAAAATCACCCGTTCTAGGTAAAACTGCTCAGGGCCACAGCAGCGCAGGATCACCATCCGATCGCTGCCGTTGCGGTAACCACAATCTTGGGAGCCCCCGCTGGCGATGGCAGCCATGTCGACTCTGTCCAAAGGATGAGCACAAGTTCACAATGAGTATTGAGCCATCCTTGGATGCATGGCCGTGGTGGCCACCGCAACCATTTCAAGCCCTTCATCTTTTTTTCATTTTTGCTGAGCCGGACCCCCGGCAGCGTTTCTGGCTGATTTAGAGGCTGCGCAGGGCCACGATCGGATCCAGCTGGGCCGCCCTGCGGGCCGGCAAGACCCCGAACACCAAGCCGATGGTGCCGGAGAGAAGCACGGTGCCCAAGACCGCCGCTGGCGCGATGGCCGCCGGTAGGGGCGTGAGGGCGGCCACCAGGGCCACCGCGCCAAGCCCCATGCCACTGCCGATGGCCCCCCCCAGGGAGGCCAGCACCAGGGATTCCACCAGAAACTGCAGCAACACATCTCCGCTGCGGGCCCCGAGGGCCTTGCGCAGGCCGATCTCCTCGGTGCGTTCACTCACCGCCACCAGCATGATGTTCATGATGCCGATCCCACCCACCAGCAGGGAGATCGCCCCAATCGCCCCCAGCATCAGGGTGAGCCCGCCGGTGATCGTGCCCACGATCTGCTGGGCATCCTTTTGGGAGCGCACAGCAAAGTCGTCATCGCGAAGGATGCGGTGGCGCTGGCGCAGCAGGTTGGTGATCTGGAAATCGGCGGCTCCGGTGCTTTTTTCATTCAGTGCCTCGACGCTGATGAAGCTCAGCACCACCCCATAGGTGGGGTCCCGACCGCTGAGGCGGCTCACCATGGTGGTCAGGGGGATGTAGGCCGCCTCGTCCTGGTTGGATCCGAAGGCGGCCCCCTTGGGTTGCAGCACGCCGATGACCTCAAAGGCCTGGTCCCGGATCCGCAGCTGCCGGCCCAGCGCAGAGCCGGTGGGCAGCAGTTTGTCGCGCAGGTCCGGGCCAATCACGGCCACATTGCGGGCCCCCTCCAGGTCGCTGGCACTGAAGAAACGCCCCTGGGCGACCTCAAAACTGCGCACCGCCAAAAACTCCGGGGTGACCCCGCTCACGGTGGAGCTGGCGCTCAGCGAACCGGCCTGGACCACCTCCGAGAGGGTGATCTGGGGGGCGACCCGCCGCACGCTCGGCACCTGCTCCTTGATCGCTGTGGCGTCTTCCAGGACCAGGGTTTTCGGGGTTTCGATTCCCTGGCGGCGCGTGTCGTTACGCCCAGGCACCACAAACAACACGTTGGCCCCAAGGGAGCTGAGCTGCCCCTCGGCCAGGTTTTGGGCGCCCTTGCCAACGCCCACCAGGGTGATCACCGAGGCGTTGCCGATCACGATGCCCAACATGGTGAGCAGGCTGCGCAGCCGGTTGGAGGTGAGGGTCGTGAGGGCCATCCCCACGGTTTCACGCAGGGCAAGCCGGGGGGCCATGGGGCGAGACAGACGGTGAGATCGGGTCTAACCGACTAGGGCAGGATCCTGCCGCTGGCTTCGATCGGGTTGAGGGCACCCCTGTGCACCACACCCTCGTGGATGGTGAGGGTGACGATCTCCCCCTGTAGTAAATCCACCGTGGCATTCGCCACCCCCACGATCACCGGGATACCCAGCTCCTCGGCGGTCACCGCGGCGGGGTCGAGGGGGTTCTCCTCCTCGATGATCAACCCCTTGGCGCGGCGGATGGCGTCCGCATACTCGCCGGTGCTGTTGCGCACCACGAGGATCTCGCCGGTTTGGGTGAGGGCGGCCTCTTCACTGGAGCGGGCAAGACGGACGCGACCGCTCACCGAACCGGCGCCAATTCCCATGCCCCTTCCGAGGATGGCCGAAACCAGGCCGACTCGTACCAGGTCGGTCGAGCCGCTCACCCCCTCCAGGGTGCCCTGGGTCTGGACGACCAGATCGCCCTCGCGCAGCAGACCCATCTGCTGGGCAACACCCATGGCCACGTTGAAGGTGCTGCCGGAATTGATCTGTTCGGGGATCACCAGGGGTGAAACGCCCCAGACCAGCTGCAGTTGGCGAGCGACCTGCCGGTCGCTTGTGATCGCCAGGATCGGGGTGCTCGGGCGGAATTTGCTGACGTTGCGGGCCGTGGAGCCACTCTTGGTGAGGGGCAGGATTGCCGCAGCGTTCAGCTGGCGGGCGATGCTGCTCACCGCCTGACAGATGGCATTGGGGATGGTGGTCGCCATGTGGCTGTCCAGCACCCGTTGGGGGTAGTCCCTCTCGATTCGGCGGGCGATCTGGGCCATGGTGGCCACCGCTTCCACCGGGTAATCCCCCACGGCGCTCTCGTTGGAGAGCATCACGGCGTCGGTGCCATCGAGGATGGCATTGGCCACATCGCTTACCTCGGCCCGGGTCGGCCGCGGACAACTCACCATCGAATCGAGCATCTGGGTGGCGGTGATCACCGGGATGCCCAGGCTGTTGGCCTTACGGATCAGTTCCTTCTGGAGCAGCGGCACCTCCTCGGCCGGCATCTCCACGCCGAGGTCGCCCCGGGCCACCATCACCCCATCGCAGAGGGGAAGGATCGTGTCGATCGAATCGATGGCCTCAAACTTCTCGATCTTGGCCACCACCGGCGTGCTGTGGCCGTGGCTGCGGATCAGTTCGCGGATTTCCTCCATGTCGGAGGGATTGCGCACGAAACTCAAGGCCACCCAGTCAACGCCCTGGGCAAGGCCGAAGGCGAGATCACGGCGGTCCTTGTCGGTGAGGGCGCGGATCGAAAGCTGCACATCGGGGAAGTTGACCCCCTTGTTGTTGGAGAGCACCCCCCCAACGCTGACGACGCAGTGGAGGCTTTGGCTGGCCCGATCCACCGTTTCCACCACCATCTCGACCCGGCCGTCATCGAGCAGAATGCGGCTGCCGGGGAGCACCTCATCGGCCAAATGGTCGTAGGTGACGGTGGCGATCGCCTGGTTGCAGCTCACCTCCCGTGAGGTGAGGGTGAAGGGAGCGCCGTTGGCCAGAGTGATCGGGCCGGCCTCGAACCGACCGAGTCGGATCTTCGGGCCCTGCAGGTCCTGCAGGATGGCGACGTGCACTCCGAGTTCTTCGGCCACCTGACGGATCGTGATGATCCGCTCGGCATGGTCGGCATGGTCGCCGTGGGAAAAGTTGAGCCGGAAGGTGGTGGCGCCGGCGTGAATCAGCCGCCGCAGCATCTCGGCGGACTCGGTGGCCGGTCCAATCGTGGCCACGATCTTGGTGCGTCGCGTCAGATCGGGCTTGGCCATGGAGCACCGTAGGCAAGGGCGGAAACTACCATCCGGCCCAGACCGATTCCGGCTCGCAATGGACTTCCAGGACTACCAGGAGCGCTCCAGGTCCACGGCCCGCTATCCCCAGGCGGGTTCCAATCCCATCTATCCCACCCTGGGCCTTTGCGGTGAGGCCGGCGAGGTGGCCGACAAAGTCAAGAAGGTCCTGCGTGACCAGGGCGGCCAATTTGATGCCCAGGTCCGCGACGACCTGCTGCTCGAACTGGGCGATGTGCTCTGGTACGTGGCCCAGTTGGCGACTGAACTCGACCTGAGCCTGGATGCGATCGCCGAGGCCAACCTGGCCAAACTGGCCAGCCGCGCCGCCCGTAACGTGATTGCAGGACATGGAGATCGGCGCTGATGCCCCCAGATCCATCGGTGTCGAGGCCGGCGCTGCGGCTGCTGTTCTCGCTCCTGTTTGGCGTTTGTCTGGCCCTGCTCATCTGGCAGTTGCTGCCACCACCCGCCGCTGCGGCGGAGCTTCAAGTCAGCGAGGTGCGCTTGGAGCCCTGCCCCAGCGATGACCCCGGCAGCCAGAGCGGCATGCGCAGGCCCTCCGGGGCCAGCTGTTACGCCCTGCGCGGGGTGGTGCTTAATCAGGGCGGCCGCTCGGTGGTCGACACCGATGTGTTTGCTCTGATCCTGGATGCCAGCGGCGAACCGGTGCTGCCAAACCGCAGCCGGGTCGGTTCGATCGGCGATGTGCCTCCCGGCAGTTCACCGTTTGCACTGCGGCTGGCGGTACCGGCCGGCACGCCAGGCCCCCTGCGGGTGGGCAAGGTGCGCGCGCGGGGCTTTTCGTCTCCGGTGCGCAGCAGGGCCGGCGTGGACGACGAAAAACTGCCCTTGGAATTGGAGCTGGCTCCCACCTGAGGGGTTCAGTAGCCGAACCCGGCGCCGGCAATGCTGGCCCCGTAGCCGAGCAGACCCTGGGCCAGTTGCAACGCCACAAAGGCCACCAGGGAGGACAGGTCCAGGCCACCCACCGGTGGAATCAGACCGCGAAAGGCATTGAGATAGGGATCCGTAATGGCGCTGACGCTCGAGAGGATCGGGTTGCTCCAG
This sequence comes from Cyanobium sp. ELA507, assembly GCA_037133235.1. GTDB lineage: Bacteria > Cyanobacteriota > Cyanobacteriia > PCC-6307 > Cyanobiaceae > Cyanobium. Next base: position 7,448 of record JBAXOO010000008.1, on the reverse strand, counting down.
TCGAGGTTGGGAAACCAGCTCAACAACACCCGAACCAGCAGCACGAGGGTGTAGATGCTGAGGGTCTGGGCCAGCACCTGGAGCAGAAACACAACAACGTCCATGGCAGGGGTGGAATCGGGGGCGATCAATCGACTTTGACTCTATGCAGAACCCGTGCCGCCTGGCTCCGGCCCACCGCCTGGGCGCACTGGCTCAAGCTCCAGCTGGAGGTTGCCAGAGAGCCCCTGGGAAGCCGGATCAGCTGCGAGGGGTTCAAGCCCCTTCACCGCAAAGGTGCGGTGAAACTTCTCGCTGAGGCTCAACCAGTAGGAACGTCCATCGCTCTGGCGGCGACGTTCGATGAAGTTCTGGGCCAGCAGCTCCTTGATGTGGTCGTAGGCCCCTGAGCCCCGCAACTCGACCAGATCCGATTGCAGGATGCGTTTCTTCAGGGCGATGGTGGCCAGGGTGCGCAGGGAGGCGGTGGAGAGGTCCACTGGCAGCAGGCTGCTCACCAAATCCCCCAGGCCCTCCCGGAGCTGGAGCCCATAGCGTTGGCCCTCCTGGCGGATCTCAAGGGCCGTATCGCGGTGGGCGTAATCCGCCATCAACGTGATCAGGGCCAGCTCGGTGCTGTTGCGATCGAGGCCGGCCAGCTCAGCGAGCTCGGCCAGGCTGAGCGGTTTGCCCTTGAGATAGAGAATCGCCTCAAGCCGGGCTGGTAAGGAAAGCGTGTCGAGGGCCGCTGCGGCCGGCTCCGCCAGGCCACGTTGCTCCGATCGGCCTGCCCCAGGGCTTGGGGTGCTCGTGGGGGTTGCGGCCATCTCGGGACTGGCCATGGGCGGGTCCGCGGCTGGTGAGCGGCACCGTATCGCAGGCTTCAGGGCGTCACCAGGCCATCACGGGCCGGCAGGGCCATGCTCTGGCGACCGAGGAACACCTGGTAGGCCGGGTTGGCGGTTTCATCCCAGTGGGGGTAGGGCAATTCGGCCACAAAGGCCTGCCAGGCGTCGCGGTCGGCAGGGGGCACCTGCACCCCCACCACAATCCGCCCCACGTCGGCGCCGTGGTTGCGGTAGTGGAAGATGCTGATGTTCCAATTGGGATGCAGGCTGCTCACGAAGGCCATCAGGGCGCCGGGGCGCTCCGGGAATTCGAAGCGGTAAAGCACCTCTTCGCCCTGCTCCAGGGCCGCTCCGGCGCTGGCGGGAAGCCGGCCGCCCACCATGTGACAGAGGTGGAGCTTGGCCAGTTCGTTGTCGGTGAGGTCAAGGCAGGGAAAGCCCTCGCTTTCGAGGGTCGCGATCAGCTGGCGGGTGTCGCTGTGGCCGTTGATCTGAACCCCCACAAAGATGTGGGCCCGGGCTGGATCGGCGAGGCGGTAGGAAAATTCCGTGAGGCTCCGCTGACCCAGCAAGGTGCAGAACCGCCGCAGGCTGCCCGGCTGCTCGGGGATCTCCACCGCCAGCAGGGCCTCGCGCTCCTCCCCCAGCTCCGCCCGTTCCGCCACGAAGAGGAGGCGGCCGAAGTTCATGTTGGCGCCGCAGGCCACCGCCACCAGGGTGCGATCCCGCAGCCCCCGGTTCTGTACATCGGCCTTCATGCCCGCTACCGCCAAGGCGCCGGCGGGCTCGAGGATGGAGCGGGTGTCCTCGAACACGTCCTTGATGGCGGCGCAGATGGCGTCGGTGTCGACCGTGATCATCCGGTCGACATAGCGGCGGGCGAGCGCGAAGGTGAGTTCACCCACCTCCCGCACCGCCACCCCATCGGCAAAAAGCCCGACCGTGTCGAGGCGGACGCGCTGCCCGGCCGCCAGGGAGCGGGCCATGGCATCGGCATCCACCGGTTCCACCCCGATCACCTCGACTTGGGGCCAGAGGCTTTTCACATAGGCGGCGATGCCGGCGATCAGACCTCCACCCCCCACCGCTACGTAGATCGCATCGGGCGGCGCGGAGCACTGGCGCAGGATCTCCAGGGCGATCGTGCCCTGGCCGGCGATCACATCGGGGTCATCGAAGGGGTGGATGAAGCTGAGGCCTCGTTCAGCCTCCAGGCGCCGGGCTTCGCCATAGGCCGCGTCGTAGTTATCGCCATGGAGCACCACTTCAGCCCCCCGGGCCGCCACGGAGCGCACCTTCATCTCAGGGGTGGTGACCGGCATCACGATCACCGCCCGGCAGCTCAACCGCTGGGCCGCCAAGGCCACCCCCTGGGCGTGGTTGCCAGCGCTGGCGGCGATCACCCCCCGTTCGAGCTCGGTGGGGCTGAGGCCCACCATTTTGTTGTAGGCACCGCGCAGCTTGAAGCTGAACACCGGCTGGAGGTCCTCCCGCTTGAGCAGCACCCGGTTGCCCAGGCGGGCCGAGAGGTTGGGCGCCAGTTCGAGGGGCGTTTCGATCGCCACGTCGTAGACCCGGGCCCGCAGGATTCGCTGCAGGTAGTCGCTGGCTGCGGGTGGGGCTGGGGAAGGTTCGACGCCGTTCATGGATCCAGTGTCGCAATCGGACCCCCGAACGGTTGCGGTTGTCGCCATTTGCCGGAGGGCAACCCGTAGATTGGCTTCCACGGGACCGAGCGAGCATGCATATCAGCGCATTGAGCCATCCCAACCAGTTGCATGGCCTTTCCGTGGCTGAGCTGGAGGCGATCGCCCGCCAGATCCGGGAACGCCATCTTGAGGTGGTCTCGACCAGTGGGGGCCACCTCGGCCCGGGCCTCGGCGTGGTGGAACTGACCCTGGCCCTCTATCAGACCCTCGACCTTGACCACGACAGGGTGGTCTGGGATGTCGGGCACCAGGCCTATCCCCACAAGTTGATCACCGGCCGCTACGCCGATTTCCATACCCTTCGCCAGAAGGGTGGGGTGGCGGGATACCTCAAGCGGAGTGAAAGCCCCTACGACCATTTCGGCGCCGGCCACGCCTCCACCAGCATCTCGGCGGCCCTGGGCATGGCCTTGGCCCGCGATGCCCGCAAAGAGCATTTCAAGTGCGTGGCCGTGATCGGTGATGGCGCCCTCACCGGCGGCATGGCGCTGGAGGCGATCAACCACGCCGGCCACCTGCCGCACACCAACCTGCTGGTGGTGCTCAACGACAACGACATGTCGATCAGCCCACCGGTGGGGGCCCTCTCCACCCACCTCAACCGCATGCGGCTGAGCAAGCCGGTGCAGTTCATCCAGGACAACGCCGAGGAGGCGATCCGCCACCTGCCTTTCCTTCACGGCGAACTTCCCACCGAACTCAAGACCCTCAAGGAGAGCATGAAGCGGCTAGCGGTGCCCAAGCTTGGTGCCGTGTTTGAGGAGCTGGGCTTCACCTACATGGGTCCGGTCGACGGCCATGACATCGCCGCCATGGTGCGCACCTTCGATGCGGCCCACCGCACCGAGGGACCGGTGCTCGTGCATGTGGCCACCACCAAGGGCAAGGGGTATCCCTACGCCGAAGCCGACCAGGTGGGCTACCACGCCCAGAGCGCCTTCGACTTGGCCACCGGCAAGGCCTACCCCTCGAGCAAGCCCAAACCCCCCAGCTGGAGCAAGGTGTTTGGCCAGACCCTGGTCAAGATCTGCGAACAGGACCCCCGTGTGGTGGGCATCACCGCCGCCATGGCCACCGGCACCGGCCTTGATCTGCTCGAAAAGGCCCTCCCCCACCAGTACTTCGACGTGGGCATTGCCGAACAGCACGCCGTGACCATGGCCGCCGGCATGGCCTGCGAGGGTCTGAGGCCCGTGGTGGCGATCTACAGCACCTTCCTGCAGCGTGCCTTCGACCAGCTGATCCACGATGTGGGCATCCAGAACCTTCCGGTCACCTTCGTGCTCGACCGGGCCGGCATCGTGGGGGCCGATGGCCCAACCCACCAGGGCCAGTACGACATCAGTTACCTGCGGGCCGTGCCGAACTTCACCGTGATGGCGCCGAAGGATGAGGCGGAGCTTCAGCGGATGCTCGTGACCTCCATTGCCCATACCGGGCCCTGCGCCATCCGCATTCCCCGGGGCGAAGGGGAGGGGGTGCCCCTGATGGAGGAGGGTTGGCAGCCGCTCCAGATCGGTCGTGGCGAACTCCTCGCCGATGGCGACGACCTTTTGCTGGTGGCCTACGGCGCCATGGTGGCTCCGGCCATGGCCACCGCCGGACTCCTCCAAGAACAGGGGGTGCGGGCCGCCGTGATCAATGCCCGCTTCCTGCGGCCCCTCGATGAGGCACTGATTGTGCCGATGGCCCGCCGCATCGGCAAGGTGGTGACCTTCGAAGAGGGGGCTCTGGCCGGAGGTTTTGGTGCCGCCGTGGTGGAGGCTCTCAACGACCAAGACGTGTTGGTGCCGGTGTTCCGGCTCGGCATTCCGGATGTGCTGGTCGACCACGCCAGCCCCGATCAAAGCAAGCAGTCCCTTGGGCTCACACCGCCCGTGATGGCCGATCGGATCCTCAAGCGCTTTGGCTTCCCCTCCGCTAGCGGCCTCCCTTCAGGCGGGCGGCTCAGTCCAGCGGTGGCCTGAGCCCCTGGAGAGCCTCCATTGCCAGGTGCTGGTGGTGGGTGCCGGTCCGGCCGGCGCCGATCTAGCCCGCCAGCTGGCCCTCCAGGGGGTCGATGTGTTGTTGGTCGACCGATTGCCGAGCCTGGAGCGGGCGGCCTTCAGCAGCGCTGCGATGCCGCTGGACGCCCTCGATCGCTTTGGCTTGCCCGCCTCTGTGGTGGCGGCCCGCTGGCGGGGGTGGGAGTTGTTTGGTCCCAGCGATCGGCGGCGCCAGTGGGAGAGTGGCCGCACCCAGGGCGTGGTGCTTGATTTTGCGGCCCTTCGCCACTGGTTGGTGGGTGAAACCCGCCGCTGGGGCGGGTCGGTGCGGCTCGGTGTGCGGGCCCTGGCCTGCCGCCAGGAGGGGGATCAGGTGCTCACCTCCCTTGCCGATGGCCTGGGCCAACGGCTGGAGGTCCGCAGCAGCTGGGTGGTGGATGCCACCGGCCAGGAGCGCAGCCTGCTCGGTGATCCCCCCCGCAACGCCAGGAACCCCCTGGTGGCGGGTGTGGGGCTGGAGTGGTTGGTGGAGGTTCCAGACCCCTGCTGGGAGCGATGGGCCGAGCGCTTGGCCTTTTGTTTGGGCAGCGACTGGGTGCCGCAGGGCTACGGCTGGGTGTTTCCGATGCAGCCGAACCGTTTGAAGGTGGGCATTTGCCGGCTCCTCGATCCCCGTCGCCCCCAACCTCCCCTTGGGCCTTTGCTCGGAAACCTGCTGGAGCGGCTTTTTTCTCCCGCTGAGCGTCGCGCCATGGTGGTGGTGGATCGCCATGGCGGCCAGATCCGCAGCACGATCCACCGCCGTGAAGCCCATGGCCGGGGCCGCTTGATCGGCCTTGGCGATGCGGTGAGCACCGCCAACCTGCTGGGGGGAGAGGGGATCCGCCACGCCCTCACCAGCAGCAGGGTGCTGGCCCCCCTTCTGCTCGAGAGCCTTGAACAGCAGGGCGAGGAGCCGGCACGGTCCACGCCCCTGGGGCGCTATTCGGCCAAGCTGCGCGATGCGCTGGGTTGGCGCTGGAGCCTCAGTGGCAGTCTTGCCAGACGCACCTGGCTTGGATTGAACGGAGCTGGAGCTGATCAGCGGCTCGATCGGCTGCTGACAAGCCTGGAGGGAGGAAGGGCCGAGGATCTCTCGGCCCTGTTATTCGATTACCGCTTCGAGCGCTATGGCCTGAGGGCGATGCCTTACCTGCTCGGGTGGCGGTAGACGGCTTCAGAGCACGCCGCGGGAGGCCAGGCCCTGGATGGCGCCCATCCCCAGGATGTGGCCCAGGCTGATGGTGCCGAGCATGGCGCCGTGGCTGAGGCCACCGAAGAGGTTGGAGCTGGGGAGTTGCAGGCCCACGTTGGGCTGCTTGATGGTGGCCTTACCGATGGCGATGGCGATCACATTGGCAAGGATCATCACCAGGCCCACCTTGGGTGACCAGGAAACGGCGGCGGGGGCCACAGCCAGCAGGGGAGCGATCATGGAGTCACGGGCGACGCCCCATCCTCTGGGGGAGTGGTGGCCTTGCTGCCCTGGCGTAAGACTTGTTCATCTGGTGTCTGGTCGGCTCGGCTGGCTCCGTAGCACTCCGAATCCCAGCAACACCAGGGCATTGCTCAGGGTGAGGAAGGCTTCGGCACCACCGTGCAGCGGATCGACGTCCGCCAGTTGCTGGCCAAACCGCAGCTGGGCCACCACCGCGGCCACGATGGTGACCGCCACAAACAGCAGGGTGAGCTGGAAGCCCAGCAAGGCCAGCCGGGGAAAGCCCCGCACCCGCGAGGCCCACCACAGAAAGGCCAGATAGGGGATCAGCGAGATCACAAACAGCGGGGCCGGATCAATCCCAGCCAGGGCTGCCAGGGGCGGAGCCGATGGGTTCATGGTTCGGGGAGGCGGCGGGTTTCCCCAGTTGCGTCAGCATCGCCGCGGCGCTGCTGACGCAGCAGGTTCCAGCTGGCCAGGGCCAGGGTGCCGTTGCCGAGGGTGGTGAGGCCGGCTTGAAAGACCACCAACCCCCTGAGCGATTCGGGGTTGTCGAACAGGTGCCAGGTGCAGGCCGCCATGGCGCTCCCCAGGGCCGGCAGCATGGCGAGGGCCAGCCAGCGCCAGCCCCCTTCGCCCCGCCAGCGGCCGTAGCTCTGGACGGCTGCGATCGCCACCACCCACTCCAAGACGGAGGTGACGTGGATCCACCAGGTGCCCAGGGAAAGGGCGTGCATCGAGCGGTTCCCAGCTGTTGTGCGCAATGTACGGACTCCGCGCCGCCGGCGCGCTCAGGCGGACAGTGCGCTTAGGAGGCCGGCTCTCGCCTGCCGATGGCGGTGGTTGCCGGCAGACCCGCCTATTTTCAGCAGGCAGGCGCAGGATCGGGGGTAGGCGTGGCCGGGGCTGGAAAGGTGCTGCTGTGTGGCTACTACGGCGAGCACAACCTCGGCGACGATGCCCTGTTGGAGGTGTTGCTTGAGCAACTTCCCGCCGGCTGCACCCCCCTGGTGACGGCACGGGATCAGCCCCTAGTGCAGCAGCGCTTCGGAGTAGCCACCACCGACCGCGGCAGCCTGAGCGGGGTGCTGCGGGCCCTCGGTGGCTGCAGTGCCCTGGTTCTTGGTGGCGGCAGCCTGCTGCAGGATTCCACCAGTTTCAAGAGCCTCCTGTATTACGCGGCGCTGATCCTCACCGCCCGCGCCCAGGGCAAGCCGGTGGGGCTCTGGGGCCAGGGGCTGGGGCCGCTGCGGCGGCGGCGCAGCCGTTGGTTGGTGCGCGCGTTGCTGCCCCTGGCCACGGCGATCAGTTGGCGAGATCCGGCCTCCGCTGCCCTCGCCGCCAGTTGGGGAATTGCGGCGCCGGTGGGCACTGATCCGGTGTGGGGGATGCGGCCCCGCTCCTGACATGGCGCTGGCGGCCCCATCGTGCTCTGCTGGCGGCCCACGCC